>NZ_JADPKQ010000051.1:0-106834 GCF_023074015.1 Bradyrhizobium sp. 142 | reverse complement strand
TCACCTCGATGCTGGAGGGATCGATTTCATGGTTGATGACACTTTGTCCCATCAGCCATCGATGCAGCCAGTGGCCGTCGAGACCCGCCTCGTAGCACGACAAAACACGTACCGGCACGGCCATCTGCGGCCGCCTTCTTGCGCATGTCGGCAAGCCGGGCCGTCAAGGCGGCCAGGTCGCCGCCACCGATCGTATAGCGGCTCAGCTTCTGCGATCCCGGCAGCAACACGCCGAGTTCCATTTCGCTTGGCTCAGTTCAAAAACCAGATAAACCGTGGCATGCTCCGCTGCGGCGGGTGTCTCAGTGCGATCGAGCTTGATCATCTTGGTCCTCCGAGGCTGGATGTTGCAATCTAATCCTACCTCTCCTGACCACCCGCCACCCATAGGATCTGAGGCGCGAGCCATGCGACGCAAAGCGTCGCGTGGGGAGCCTCGAAGGATGACGGCCGGGATGCAGCTGGGCTGTCGCCCTTCGAGGCCTCCGCTACGCCTCGGCACCTCTCAGGGTGATGGTCGTAGGTTCGTGCGCGGTATCAACATTACATCTCGAACATCAGACACACCCTCGCCTTCTCGCGACGCATTCCGGCCGAGTTCTGGATTCTCAGATGCGCAATTGTGCATCATAGTTCGCGCATCGCACGCCCTGGAATGGCGATGAAAGATGACGGGCGCGTGAGCCGACGGCTATCCCGCGCGGCGCGCGCGGGCCCGCGTCTCCCAGCGGTTCAGCATCTGGCCGAGCTCGCCTGTGGCCGGGGGCACGACCTCGTTGGTGTTGGCAGGCGCGGCGGCGGGGAGCCAATCCGGCTGCGTATACTCACGCCAGCGGCGGGCTTCAGCACGCCGCTTGCGAGACACGAAATCGCGCGTGAAATAACCCGCGGCGAACGCGATGGCGAGCACCAAGACCAGTACGACAGCGGCTAGCACAACGAACTCCGTCATTTGCCCCAGGAGCGAGTTCTGCCAACATCGCGTGCGAGGTCAAGGCTTGACAGGGGACAAAACGGGCTCCGGTTGACCTGCAAGGTGGAACGAATTGTCGCGTCGCGACTTCTGTGGCCGGTGTGCATCGAGTTCCGGGTTTGTGGCTCGGAGGCGCGCAAAGGATGCAAACCGGTGCTCGCAACCGGACGCAGACCGGACTAACCTTCACAGCTGCTCGCCGGATCAACCGGCCAGCGAACATGACCGGGAGGACGCGATGACACGCCAAAAGCAGCGTGACCAGGACGCTGCGCTTTCACGACGAACGCTGGTCCAGGGGCTGGCCCTCTGCGCCGGCGCCACCATGGCGGGCGCGGGCCAGGCGCTGGCCCAGACCGGACCGGCCGCGCCGCCGACGACAATCACCACCCCGCCGCGCGATTTCGGCCCGGGCGGCGCGCCGACCACCTATTTCTGGGATCCCGACATCATCGCCGTCGATCCGTCCTTCAACGACCTCGCCCAGCCCAATACCGCGATCAAGCGCCTCTATACCGGTGTGCTGTGGGCCGAAGGTCCGGCATGGAGCGCGCAGGGACGGTATCTGTTGTGGAGCGACATACCCAACAACCGGCAGATGCGATGGAGCGAGGACGACGGACGCGTCAGCGTGTTTCGCGCGCCATCCAACAACTCCAACGGCAACTCGTTCGACTTCCAGGGCCGCCAGCTCTCCTGCGAGCACCTGACCCGGCGGGTGACACGTTACGAGCATGACGGCACCGCCACGGTGCTTGCGGACTCCTATCAGGGCAAACGGCTGAACTCCCCGAACGACGTCGTCGCGCATCCCGACGGCAGTTACTGGTTCACCGATCCGCCCTATGGCGGCCAGCTCTACGAGGGCGAGCCCGACACCGCGGGCGGCCCAAGCAATTCCGGTGGCAAGCTCAATCCGCGGATCGGACAGCCGGCTGGTTTCGTGCCCGGCAAGCGCGAGCTGCCGACCAACTGCTACCGCATCGATCCCTCCGGCCGTGTCGATCTCGTCGTCACCGAGGAGCAGGTGCCCGATCCCAACGGCCTGTGCTTCTCGCCCGATTTCAAGAAGCTCTACGTCGCCTCGACCGGCAAGGGACCAGGCGACACCGGGCCCGGCGGCAAGGGCGAGATCTTCGTGTTCGACGTCGGGAGCGATAACAAGCTCAGCAATCCAAAACGGTTTAGCGATTGCACGATCGACGGTGTGAAGTGCGGGCCGGACGGCGTGCGCTGCGACGTCAACGGCAATATCTGGGCCTCCAGCAATGCCGGCCGCGCCGTCGGCTATAACGGCGTGACGGTGTGGTCGCCTGACGGCAAGCTGCTCGGCCGCATCCGCCTGCCCGAAGTCTGCGGCAACATCTGCTTTGGCGGTCCCAAGCGCAACCGCCTGTTCATGGCCGCGAGCCAGTCACTCTACGCGGTCTACACGGCGACACAGGGCGCAGGGCCCGGCTGAAGCCGACCACGCGATCCATAAGCGAAGGGGCGCCGGCCTGAACTGCCGGCGCCCGATCGTTTTGTGCACGCGACATTTGCTTACATGCCGGGGATTTCATCGCCTAAGGGCGCGGGCCGGCGACAGCGATGGTCAAGGCGACTGCGCGGATTCGCCGGCAAATGCGGCATCCGCTTCGGCGCGCAGCCGGTCGGGCGTGTCGAGGTAACGCGGCGAGTAGTGAAACGTCGTCATCCGCTTCACGCCGGCGGTGCGGGCGAGATGGCCGGCCTGCGCGGCCGTCAGGTGCCGGCGTTGCTGTGCAATATCCGCATCGTCGCCGGCAAAGGCCGCCTCGATGAAGAGATGATCGGCACCTCGCGCGAGCGCGATAATGTTCTCCGCGTTGGCGGGGGTGAAGGCGACGTCGGTCACGTATGCTACGCGCTGTCCGGGCGCGACTTTGAGCGCGTGCCGCGTGAGTTCACCGAGTTTGATAATGCGGCCGGCATCCACGGCAATCGACGCATCCTCCCCCGCACCACTGCGGACCGCGCGCTTGGCCGCGTTGAGCCAGGGGCCGACGTCGAGACCAAGCTGCGCCAATCCGACGGTCCAGACGTTGACCCGCACCGTCTCCTGCAACGCAAAACCGAGGCAGGGAATGCCGTGATCAAGCGTCACCGCCTCGATAGAGAGATCGCCGTCCCGGAACACCAGCCCCGGCGGCAAGACCGCTTTCTCGTACCGCGCCGCGCGAAACTGCTGCCTTGCTGGAAAGATGGTCCAGTCACCGAGCCGGCCGTCGTGAAACTCGGCCGCTTCGATCGCGAAGTCCTGCGAATTTGCGCCGAGCAGATTCCAGCTATAACTCGCAAGCTTTCCGGCGACGCCGTCGACGAGACCGGGCGGGCCGATCACGCGCACGCGGCCGGGTTGCTGATGCCGGACCCGCAGCAACTGGTCGAAGCCCGCGAAGTGATCCATGTGCCGATGGCTGACGAAGACGTCGCTGATGCGCTGCAGTTCGCGGCTCGACAGCGCCGAGAGATCGCCGATGTCGAACAGCATGGCGCGCCGTCCGAACCTGAAGTCGACCAACAGGCCAGGATCGGCAAGCGGCTCGTTGACCAGGCGGCATTGAACCAGTTGAGCCATATCTCTTAGGACCTTCCCGTCTCTTAGAACCTTCTCGTCTCTTAGGACCTTCTCGGGCGGCGACGCGTTAACAGCAACTGAGCCGGCGGAGCCTATCGGCGCCCGCGGCTCAGATGCATGCCCGCCGCCGAAATCTGCATGCCTGGCCCTGCTCTCTCTATTTGCGCAGCGCTAGACCTTGGTCCGTCCCTCGCAATCCTGAACGCGGTTTCACTTGCCGAGAATATCATCGCCGTTATAGTCGCGGCCAATAGCTCATAAGAGGCTTGTTCAAGGGAGAAGAACAACATGAAAATCATACTCTCTGGTGCATTGCGAATATTCCTCGGTGCGGTAACGATCGGTGCACCGATGACTGCATCGGGCGCGGCACTTGCGGCAGATCCGATCAGGATCGGCGTGATCGCGGAAGCGCAGGCGATTGCCGGCGCATCGATTCCTCAGGCCGCCCAACTCGCCGCCGACGAGATCAATGCGAGCGGCGGCGGCGACGGCCGCAAGATCGAGATCATCTCCTACGACAATCACTCCTCATCGGCGGACTCGGTGCGAGCATTCCAGCGCGCGGTGAACGAGGACAAGGTCAACGCGGTCATCGCAAGCTATATCAGCGAAGTCGTGCTGGCGCTGGAGCCCTGGGCCTCGCGACTGAAGACGCCGTTCGTCACGCCGGGTGCAGCCTCCAACGAGATCAGCAAGAGCGTTCACGCCGATTACGAGAAGAATAAATACACCTTTCACGGCTATCTGACCTCGGCGGCGCTGGCGCTGTCGGTTTGCGACGCGGCGAAGGATCTGCTTGTCGACAAGATGCATATGAAGTCGGCCGTCATCATGAGCGAGGACGCCGCCTGGACCAAACCGCTCGATATTGGCTACGAAGAATGCCTGCCCAAGATCGGGCTGAAGGTGCTCGACCACATCCGCTTCTCACCCGACACGACAGACTTCACGCCGATCTTCAACAAGATCGAGGGCAGCAAGCCTGATGTCATCATCACCGGCATCTCGCATGTCGGCGTGCAGCCGACGGTGCAGTGGAAGAACCAGCAGGTGCCGATCCCGATGTTCGGCATCTCCTCGCAAGCGACCAACGAGACCTTCGGCAAGGACACCAACCAGGCCGCCGAGGGCGTGCTCTACCAGGGCGTCTCCGGTCCCGGCGTCGCGGTCACGCCAAAGTCGGTGCCGTTCGCGGAGAACTTCAAGAAGACGTTCGGCAACTACCCGTCCTATGCGGGCTACACCGCCTATGACGGGGTCTACTACATCGCCGATGCCGTAAAGCGGGCGGGCTCGACCGGCGCCAACAAGCTGGTCGATGCGCTGGAGAAGACCGACTGGGAAGGCACCATCGGCCGCGTCCAGTTCTACGGCAAGGACGATCAGTTCACCCACTCGATCAAATACGGCAAAGGCCTGATCACTGGGCTGATGCTGCAATGGCAGGACGGCAAGCAGATCGCGGTCTGGCCGAAGGACGTCGCCAGGACCGACATCAAGTTCCCGAGCTTTGTCAAGCTCAGCACGAACTAGTCGGAACCGCTCCCGGGCTCACCTCCCGGGAGCTTCCACGTCCGGCCCACGCGGCACCTTCTCTCAATCCGGCAGCGAAACTGCCCTCTGGCCAATCGCAGATGCAAGCATTTCAAATCCTGATCGATGGCTTTGCCATCAGCGCCCTCTACGCTCTCGGTGCCACCGGGTTCACGTTGATCTTCGGCGTCTCCGGCGTGCTCAACCTCTCCCACGGTGCGATCATGGTGGCGGCGGCGGTGGCGGCCTGGGCCGCCGCCAGCATCCTGAATGTCGGCACCTATGCCGGCGCGCTGATCGGGGTCGCGGTCGCCCTCGTCATCGCCTTTGCCACCTACTTCGCGGTGGTGAAGCCCATTCAGGACTCCCGGCGCATTCCGAACGAGGAAAAGGAGATCTTCGTCCTCACCGGCACGCTCTTGTGGGGCATCATGATCCAGGAGCTGATCGCCTATTTCTTCACGAATAACGCCAAGACAGTGCTGCCGATCGTCGAGGGCGTCGTCGAGATCCTCGGCGTCCGCACGCCGAAGAACGAGATTTTTACTGCGATCGTGTGTTGCCTCGTCATCGCGCTGCTGTGGCTGCTGGTGAACCGCACCCGCACCGGCAAGGCGGTGCTGGCGGCCTCGATGAACCCGCGCGGCGTCACTCTGCTCGGGCTCGAGCTCACCAACATCTATATCGTGGTGTGGGCGATCTACGGCATCCTGGCCGGCATTGCCGGCGTGCTGCTCGGGATGTTTCTGGGCGTCAGTTCGTACAGCGTGGGGCCGCTGACGGCGAGCGCGTTCTCGATCGTCGTGCTCGGCGGGCTCGGCAGCGTCTCCGGCTCGCTGATCGCGGCCTTCGTGGTCGGCTATCTCGAGACCCTCACCGCCTATCTGGTCTCGCCGGCCTACCGCACCATTCCGGCGCTCTTGCTGCTCGTGGTCGTCATGTACATCCGGCCCCAGGGCCTTCTGGGGAGGCGCTGAGATGTCCACCTTCTTCACGTCACGCCTGTTCTTCATCTCGCTCGCGCTCGTCGCGATCGCCACGACCTTGCCGCTCTACGTCTCCGGCTACGTGCTCGGGCTTCTGACGGTCGCCTTCTATTTCGGCGTGTTCGCGATGGCCTGGGACCTGCTGTTCGGCTTTGCGGGCGAGGTCAATTTCGGCCCGACCTTCCTGATCGGGGTCGGCGCCTACACCGCCGGCATCCTGAATGCCCAGTTCGCCTGGTCGGTCTATCTCTGCATCGTGCTTGGCGCGCTCGCTTCAGTCATCGCCGGCCTCGTGCTGGCGCTGCCGGCGCTGCGAGTGCGCGGGCCCTATTTTGGCCTAACCACGCTGGTCGCGGTGCTGATGCTGCAGAATTTCATCGTGGTGTTCGCCGACCTCACCGGCGGCGAGATCGGGCTGACTATCCCCGACGTCATCTCGATCGACGCCGGGGTCAATTACTGGATTGCGCTCGGCTTCATGACGATCTCGGCGGCCATTCTCTACGGCCTGTCGCAATCGCCGATCGGGCTCGTGCTCCAGGCGAGCGGCCAGGACCCGGTGCAGGCTGGCGCGCTCGGCTTCAACATCGTCAAGCACAAGCTCGCCGCCTTCATCGTCAGCGCGTTCTTTTCGGGATTATCCGGCGCACTTTTGGTGTTCTACTTCGGCACTGCCTCGGTCGGCACCGTCGTCGACGTCGCGGTCGGCGTGAACGTGATCGTCTCGGCCGTGCTCGGCGGCCGGCGCACCGTGCTTGGCGCGGCGCTCGGCGCAATCTTCCTGATCGTCGCCGGCGAATTCTTGCGGCCCACCGGCGAGCTCGCGACCTTCATCGTCTCGGCGGTCGCGCTCCTTGTCGTGCTGTTCTTCCCCGGCGGCTTCCTCGGAGCGGCCCTCTCGCGCGAGGCTCGTTCGTGATGGATATGAGGATTGCAAACAGGGCGGTGCTCGAAGTCCGCGGTCTCACAAAGCGCTTCGGCGGATTGACGGCGGTCAAGAACCTGGGCTTCGAGGTCAATGGCGGCGAGATCTTCGGCCTGATCGGGCCGAACGGCTCGGGCAAGTCGACCGCGATGAAGAGCGTGATGGGGATCGAGCGCCCGAGCGCCGGCGAAGTGATCTTCGAGGGCGAGAATGTGGCCGGCCTGCCCGCGCACAAGATCGCGCGAAAAGGATTCGGCATGGTGTTCCAGCATTCGCGGCCACTGAACCGGCAGACCGTGCTGGAGAACATCATGGTGGCGCTGCTGCCGGACAGCCTGTTCATGCTATTCCCCGACAAGGCGCTGGTCGAGCGCGCCAAGTGGATCGCCGACCGCGTCGGGTTAGGTGCCGTCATGCACCGCCGCCCGCCCACGCTGCCGTTCGCGGATCTGCGCCGGCTCGAGCTCGCGAAAGCCATCGCCCGCGATCCCAAGGTGGTGCTGGTCGACGAGCCCTTCGCCGGCCTCACGCGCGCCGAGGTCGACGTCTTCTCCGACCTGATCCGCAGCTTTCGCGACGAAGGCCGTGCGGTGATGCTGGTCGATCACAACGTCAAGAGCGTCGCGGCGCTCGTCGATCGTGTGCTCGCGATGTATCTCGGCGAGGAGATCGTCACCGGCAAGGCCGACGAGGTCATGAAGAACGAGACCGTGCGGAAGGTCTATCTCGGCGGGGCTCTCGAAATTCATGCCCGGCCCGAGACCAGCTTCAGGGACAAGGTGCCGCTGCTGCAGGTCGAGAACGTCAGCGTCCATTACGGCAAGGCGCAGGCGCTGGAGGATGTCTCGATCCACGTGCACGAAGGCGAGTTCGTCTCCATCGTCGGCCTGAACGGCGCGGGCAAGACCACGCTGTTCAACACCATCTCCGGGTTCTTGCCTTACAGCGGCGAGATCATTCGCAGCGGCGAAACGCTGCGCGGCACGAGTGCGGCGAAGATCGCCCGTAGTGGTCTCGTGCAATGCCCGGAATCGCGCGAGCTGTTCGGCGAGATGAGTGTGCGTGAAAATCTCGATCTCGGCGGCCAGCACCTTTCCGACGGCAATCGCGCGGCGCAGCTGGCCTGGCTGTTCGAGCTGTTCCCGATCCTGAAGGAGCGGCAAGGACAACTGGCGCAGACACTCTCCGGCGGCGAGCAGCAGATGCTGGCGATCGGCCGCGCGCTGATGATGCAGCCGCAGATCCTGATCCTGGACGAGCCGACGCTGGGCCTCGCGCCCGTCATCCTCGAACAATTGTCCAAGGCGCTAACGAAGCTGCGGCAGACTACGTCGATCACGGTGCTGCTCGGCGAGCAGAACGTGACCTTTGCGCTGCCGCATGCCGACCGCGTCTATGTGCTTGAGCACGCGCGGATCGTCTGGGAGGGCGATCCCGGCCGCTTCGCGAGCGAAGCCGGCGCCGGATATCTCTGAAGTCGCATTCACAACAACAATAAATCAACAGAAAGGGAAAACGACCATGCGACCACGAACGATTCTGAGCAGCGGCTTGCTCGCCTCAGCGCTGGCACTCTGCCTCGCAGCGCCCGCCTACGCGCAGTCGAACGATCCGATCAAGATCGGCGTCATCGCCGAGGTGCAGTCGATCGCCGGTGCCGCGACGCCGGGCGGCGCGCAGATCGCCGCCGATGAGATCAACGCCAAGGGCGGCATCCTCGGCCGCAAGATCGAGATCGTTACCTACGACAACAAGAGCTCGTCGGCCGACTCGGTGCGCGCGTTCCAGCGCGCGGTAAGTGAGGACAAGGTCTCCGCCGTGATCGCGAGCTATATCAGCGAGGTCGTGCTCGCGCTCGAGCCCTGGGCGGCGCGGCTGAAGATGCCGCTGATCACGCCGGGTGCCGCCTCGAACGAGATCACCAAGGCGATCCACAACGATTACGAGAAGCACAAGTACACCTTCCACGGCTATCTGACCTCGGCGGCGCAGGCGCAGCTCGTCTGCGATGCGGCCAAGGATCTGCTGGTCGACAAGCTGAAGTTCAAGACGGTCGCGATCATGAGCGAGGACGCGGCCTGGACCAAGCCGCTCGACGTCGGCTACGAGGCCTGCCTGCCCAAGGCCGGCCTCAAGGTCGTCGAGCACGTGCGCTTCTCACCTGATACCACCGACTTCACCCCCATCTTCAACAACATCGAGGGCAAGAAGCCGGACGTGATCGTGACCGGCATCTCGCATGTCGGTGTGCAGCCGACGGTGCAGTGGAATAACCAGCAGGTGCCGGTCCCGATGTTCGGCATCAGCGCGCAGGCGCTGAGCCCGAGCTTCTGGAAAGACACCAACGGCGCTGCCGACGGCGTGCCATCGCTGGCGGTGGCGACGCCCGACGTTGCTGTGACACCCAAGACAAAGCCGTTCGCGGCAGCCTTCAAAGCCAAGTTCGGTACCCCGCCGGCCTATACCGGTTATACCGCCTATGACGAAGTCTACATCATCACCGACGCGATCAAGCGCGCGGGCTCGACCGATCCCGACAAGATGGTCGCAGAGATGGAGAAGACCGACTTCGAGGGCACGATCGGCCGGATCCAGTTCTACGGCAAGAACGACGAGTTCACCCACGGCATCAAGTCCGGTCCCGGTGCGGTCACCGGCCTGGTCTTCCAGTGGCAGGACTCCAAGCAGATCGTGGTCTGGCCCGAAAAGATCGCGGAAGGAAAGCTCAAGTTTCCCAGCTTCGTGAAGCTGTCGCAGTAATCAGCCCCGCGTCAACATCGGCCCATCGCTCCGCGCGGAGCGATGGGCCTTTTGCTTGTCTTTCGCAGATGCGTCGTGTGGCGCGGCCGCGGCTATCGACCTTGGGCGATGTTGACTTTCTACCGCCCGCTCTGAATACTTCGCAAAAATAAAAGCCAGTCACAAAAGGCGGTTCAGAGGGAGGATAGGATGCCGACTTCACGCAGGACCCTGCTGAAGAGCTCGGCGGCTGCTGCCGCCGCACTCAGCCTCGATTGGACACGAGCACAAGCGCAAGCCGAGACATTGCGGATCGGGCTGATCTACGATCTGACCGGTCCGTTCGCCGCCGGCGGCTCGGTCGCCTCCTCGGTCGGCGCGCAGATCGCCATCGATCTCGTCAACGAGAAGGGCGGTATCGGCGGCAAGACCAGGATCGTGCCGGTTGCGGCCGACTCCCAGAGCAAGCCCGATGTCGCGATCAACGAGGCCGAACGCCTGATCAACCAGGAGAAGATCGACATCCTCAATGGCGTCTATGCGAGCTCGCACGCCGTGCCGCTCGCCGCCAGGGTGGAGCAGCAGAAGAAGATCCTCTGGATCACGACCGCGGTGTCGACTGCCGTGTTCAAGGACAAGAACCTGCAATACGTGTTTCGCGCACAGATCCATTCCGACCAGTACGGCCAGGCCTTTGCAAGCTTCATCAACGAGCATGCGAAAGCCAAGCTCGGCATGGAGCCGAAGGACGTCAAGGTCGCGCTGATCCACGAGGACGGCCCCTATGGCGTCGGCGTTGCCGCCGCCGACGAGGCCTATGCCAAGCAGGCCGGCATCCAGGTGGTGATGCGCGAAGGCTATTCAGCCTCCGCGCCCGATCTCTCGGTGCTCGTAACCAAGCTCAAGCGCGCCAAGGTCGATGTGATCTCCCATGCCGGCTACAACCCGGACATCACCCTGTTCCTGCGCCAGGCACGCGAGAGCGGCCTGCGCTTCAAGATGCTGTTCGGCGCCGGCGCCGGCTACAGCCAGCTCGACAAGCTGCGCGCGACCTTCGGCCCCGACATCGACAATTTCTGCAACATCGATCCGGTGCCCGCGCAGCTGCTCGATCCATCAAAGCTCGCACCTGGCATCGGCGATCTGATCAAGACCATGGTTTCGCGCTACCAGGCCAAGATGAACGCCACTGACGTGCCGCCGCACTGCTCGATGGGCTTCAACCAAACCTGGGTGCTGCTCAACAACGTGCTGCCAGTCGCGAAAGAGAAATACGGTAGCTTCGAGCCCGAGGCGATCCGCAAAGCCGCGCTCGACGTCGATATTCCCGCCGGCGGCACCATTCAGGGCTACGGCGTCAAGTTCTTCCCGCCGGGCACGCCGCTCTCCGGCCAGAACGAGCGCTCGACGCCAGTCGTGATGCAGAATGCCGGTGAGCACATCTCGGTGGTATGGCCGACCAACATCCGCACGCGGGATCCGGTGTTTCCGCTGCCGAAGGGATCGACCTACGGGATGTAGCACTGAATGTGCTGAAACAGATCGTAGCGCATCGGCGCCGTCTTCCCCTCTCCCCTTGTGGGAGAGGGTGGCTCGCCGCGATAGCGGCGAGACGGGTGAGAGGTCTCTCTCCACACGTGAATTTCTCACCCTCGAATTCGCGGAGACAACCCCTCATCCGGCGCTTCGCGCCACCTTCTCCCACAATGGGAGAAGGATTGGCAGCGCGCCTGCGGCCAATTTTAGCGACTTTGCCACGCCTACAACACCACCCGCCGCCCCTCCTCCGCGGCCCAATAGCCCGCGTAGTTCACCTTGATCGTCTCGTACGCCAGCGCGAGGTCCGACAGCGGCTGCCGGCCGGTCACGGTGCATTCCATGAAGTCCTGGATTTCCTGCAGATAGCCCCGCGTCCATTCCTCCTCGAGACAGACATATTGCCAGCCCGTTTTGCGATCGACCTTTTCGGTGATGTAGACGCTGGCGAGCTTCTCCTCGCTGGTCTGGTAGCTCATCAGGTGCGTGTTCGGCGTGATGTTGGCGAACAGCGAACCGCCGGAGGTGTAGGTCTCGATCAGATTGCGCACTCCGCCCATGATCATGTCGCCGGAGAACACGGTGGCCTTGGTGCCGTCGGAGAACGTCGCGGTCAGCGTGCCCCAATCCTCGACGTCGATCGGATTGGCCTTGATGTAGGTGCGCTCCTCGGGCTTCAGGCACGCGGTGACGTTGCCGACATCGGCGGTGACGCTGGCGACGCGGATGGTCTCGCCGCGCGCCTTGGCCTCGACCTGCTTCAGATAGAGCACGGCCGAGAGCGGATGACAGCCCATGCGGATCAGCGAGCCGCCACCGGTCATGGCCCACTGCGCGGCGTGCGCCGCATGCGAGCCGGAATGGCTCTCCTCTCCCTTCATGAACAGGATCTTGTCTTTCGTGGCCTTGATGATCTCAGCGGTCTTGGTCACCGCGGGCGCGTAGATCCAGTCCTCGGCATACATGAAGAGTTTTCCGGTACGTTCGATCGCCGCGCGCGTTGCGTCCATCTCCTCCAGCACGCGCTCATACATCAGCGCCTTCGGCACGTGCTTGCCGATCGGCTGAGCATCGCCTTCGCGGCCGAAATAGCCGGCAAAGGGCTTTTCGCAGATGACGTGCTTGCCGGCCTGCATGCTGGCTACGATCATCTCGGCGTGGAGATTGGGCGGCGTGCAGATGTCGATGACGTCAAGCTCGCGGTCGGCGATCGCTTCCGCAAAGCTTCGGTAGACGCGCGGGATCTGGTGGCGGCTGGCGAATGCGACGACATGGTCGCCGCGCGCGGCGACCGCCCCGACCTCGACATCCACGCCGTAGACGCGCCGGAACGCATACATGTGCAACTCCGAGACGAAGCCGCAGCCTATGAGCCCAACCCTGATCCTTGCCATAGCGCCCCTCACCTTGCTTGGCGGCACTATAGCGTGATCGCGGGCCTATTCCACCGAGACGCGGACCACGCCGGCGCTCATCATGCCGAGCGCGCGAGCGGCGGGGACGGAGAGATCGACGATACGGCCGCGAATGAAGGGGCCGCGATCATTGACGCGGCATTGGATCGAGCGGCTGCCATAGGACACCCTCAGCAGGCTGCCGAAGGGGCGCGTTCGGTGCGCGCAGGTCAACTCGCCTTTGCCGGCTTTGCCGTAGCCGTAGTATGAGGCGAGTCCGCTCTCGGCGTGTGCAACGGAAGCAGCAGAAAACGAAAAAGTGGCAAGGCAAGAGAATAGCGTCGTCTGCGCTCGCACGGCATCGCTCCGGGTTGGCCCTGCCCGAGGCGCAAACGTTCGTTGGTTCCCCTGGGTTCCCAAACCACTGCCGGGCATTGCCCGGCAGTGCCATCACACATTGTTACTGTTTGTGAAAGACCAGCGTGCGGACCTCGATGCTTTCACGTGGCGCCGCATCGGCCGGCGTGGTCGGGTCGACGAAAGCTGTGTGCGGCCCGAAGCGGGTGCGGCCGTCGGTTGCGGAATCATAGCACTTGAGGAGGAGCGCCTCGTCCGGCGTCATCTCGGGGAAATAGAACCAGCGATGTTTCGGATTGTATTTCACCGAGTATGTCTCGCCGCGACGATTGGGATAGATCAGGTCGGAGGCGATAAGATCATCCGGCGCGACCGTGCTGCCGTCGGCCATGGCAAGCGGAGAATCGCGCAAGGGCCCGCGGATCGGCCGCCACAGATTAATCACCTGAACGCGGCCCTTGAGCAGCTCTTCGGCTTCGTCAGGCAGATGCTCGCGGACGCGGTTCGCGCCGGAGGTCGCGGTCTGGTCGACATGGACGCGTGCCGCAGGCTGGCGAGGGCCGCCGCCGCGAATATCAGGGGCGCCCTCGACACGCCGGCGCACGGTGTGATCGAAGATGAAAACCCGGTCGGCTTTCAGCGTCGCCCGCAGAAAGGCTTCCACAGCGGGATAGTAGACTGCCCTCACCTCGGCATCGTTGTAGAAGTCCTTGACCTGGTTCGGATGGCGCACCAGCGCGAAGCCCTCGCGATCAAGCGAGAAATTGTTGGCGATCAGCCGTGCATCGAAGATCGGAACCTGGTGCGGCTCCGGCAACGATGTGCTCTTCGGCTCGCCCGGCGGCGGATCGAAGGCGTAGGTGCGCGGCTTGCCTGACGTTGGTGCGAGGTAGTTGAGTTCAGCGGTGACGAAGGGAAGCGATTCGATTTTAGTTTCTTGCAGGCCCATGGCCAGTCTCCCAATGTGGTCGCTGGTTGATTTTTGACGAGGTGCGTGGGGCTGCAAGGGCGACGATGCAAATAGCAATAGGGGTGTTGCCAGTGTCAAGAACTGCAGTACGAACGTTTCGAGGATGGCCCAGCCTACGCTACTCTCCTTCTCCCCTTGTGGGAGAAGGTGGCGCGAAGCGCCGGAGGGTCTCTATCCACGAACTCGATTGTGAGCGATGAGCACGCAGAGAGAGACCCCTCACCCGTCTCGCCGCTACGCGGCGAGCCACCCTCTCCCACAAGGGGAGGGGAAAGCGCACGCTACAACTCCGTCTTCGATCGCGTCGGCGCCGTTCTGCAAAACTGGCTCTCGCGCGCAAAGATTAGACCAGCACGAAGCGGATCATTCCGCGGCCTCGCCGCGAACGGCCTGACGGTTGGCAATGAGCTCGCGCGTTAGCGGTATCAGCTCGCGGCCATATTCGATGGCGTCGATCAGGGGATCGAAGCCGCGGATCAGGAAGTGGGAGATGCCGAGGTCGTAATAGTCGCCGAAGGCTTCCGCGACCTGCTCGGGCGTGCCGACCAGTGCAGTGGTGTTGCTGTTGGCGCCGGTGAGCTTTGCGATCTCGGTCCAGAGTCGCTTATCGATGCGGCTGCCCTGATCGGCGAGCGCGAGCAGGCGCCGCGCACCGGCCGTGGCATGGCCGTCGGCCGGCTTGCGGTAGCCGGTCTTGTCCTGGAGCGCGGTGGCGCGCGCCAATATTTCTTCCGCCTTTTCCCAGGCCTGCTTCTCGGTCGACGCAATGATCGGCCGCACCGAGAGGCTGAAGCGCGGCGTCGGCCGCCCTTGCCTGATTGCGGCGTTGTGGACGCGGGAGGTGACGTCGCGCACCTGCGCGTAGGATTCACCCCACAGCGCAAACGTATCGGCGTGCTTGCCGGCGACCTCGATCGCCGCATCCGAGGCGCCGCCGAAATAGACGCGGATGCCTTCCGGACGATGCGGCTTCACCTGCGAGAAGGCGTTCTCGATCTGGTAGTACTTGCCCTTGTAGGTGAACGGCTTGTCGCTGGTCCATTCCAGCTTGAGCACGTCGAGGAATTCGGAGGTGCGGGCATAACGCTCGTCCTTGTCGTCGAGCGTGTTGCCGTCCTGCCGCAGCTCCGTGGCGTTGCCGCCGGTGATGACGTGGAGTGCGACGCGGCCGCGCGAGAACTGGTCGAGCACGGCGAACTGCCGCGCCAGCAGCGTCGGTGCGGTGAAGCCGGGCCGCTGCGCGATCAGCACGTTGAGCCGGCCCGTGACGCCCAGAACATGCTGAGCGACCTGGAGGGCGTCCGGTGCGGTGGAGTGGAACGCCAGCAGCGCACGATCAAACCCGGCATTCTCATGCGCCTTCGCCACCGTCTCGATGTGGGTGGGATTGAGGATCGGACCCTCGCGGACCACAGTCTCGGACGAATTGTTGTTGCTGATAAAGCCGATGAACTCGATCGACATGATCGTCTCCCTGATGTTTGGCGGAAACCTAAAGTCCCAACGCAGCACGGCCGAGGCCGATGCGTGTGGAATCGTCCTGCGGTGTGTGCACGCGTCCGCACAGCACGTCGCGATAATGCCGCTCCAGCGGGTTGGCACGGGACAGGCCGTGATTGCCGGTCAGCGACAGCGCGTCCTCGACCACCGCAACGGCATTGTTGGTCACGGTCAGCTTGACGACGTTGGACTCCGTGGCAGAAAGTTCGAAGCCGTCATCGAAATCGCCCGCGAAGGAGTTGATCAGCCGTGCATTCACCGCGAGCCGGGCCTCGATGGCGCCGAGGATTTCCTGGGCCCGAGGCAAGGTCGCCAGCGGCGCGCCGAGGCTGGCGGGGGCGCGCTGCTTCAGGAACGCGATCAGCCAGTCACGCGCCGCGCGCGCGACACCGTCATAGATCGCGGCGACGAAGACCGTATGGACGATCGCCTGCGTGACGTCGGGCACCCGCCAGTCCGCAGGCTTGCGGACATCGACTTCGGAATCGAGCGGGATGACGACATCGTCGAAGATGACGTCGTGGCTGCCGCTCGCGCGCAGGCCGTGATGGTCCCAGGTCTCGACGATGCGCGTCCCCGGCAGTCCCGCAGGCACCAGGAACTGTCCGATCCGCGGCTCGACCTCGTCGGTCCGCGCCCAGACCAGATACCATTTCAGGATCGGCGACCCCGTCGAATAGATCTTGTGGCCGGTGAGGCGCCATCCGGTCTCGGTGCGCCGTGCCATAGTCGCCGGCAGGCCGCCGCGCGCCGGCGAGCCGAGCTCCGGCTCGACGCGCAGCGCGTTGACCAGTGCAAGGCCCTCTACAGTCTCGCGCGCGAGCTTGCGCGACAGCCGCGCCGGCCAAGTCTGGCTCCGCGCCATCACCAGATGGTTGATGTAGTGCATCGACAGCACCAGCGCGGTCGACGGATCGGCCTTGCCGACGATGCCGATGACGCGCGCGGTGTGTCTTGCGCCGGCACCGGCTCCGCCATAGGCCGCGGGCACCGTCAGCGACAGCAGGCCCGCCTCGGAGAGCTCGCGAAAGTTCTCGAACGGAAAGCTCGCGGTGCGGTCGTGTTCGGCCGCACGCGCCGCAAATGTTCCGGCCAGCGCCTTGGCTCGCGCAATGTAGTCGGGCTCGCTGTGGGCCATGCGCCCCTTGGCTGCGGAAGTTACCATGTGGCATCCAGCCCCAAGAGACCAAGAATCTGGCGACGCAGGTCCGCAAGATAAGGATCGCCGCGATGACGCGGATAGGGTCGGTCGACCCGGATGTCGGCCTTGACCCGCGCCGGACGGTCGCTGAAGACGATGACGCGGTTGGCGAGCACCAGGGCCTCTTCGGCATCATGCGTTACCAGCAGCGTGGTAAAGCCCTTGCGCTGCCAGAGCGAGAGCAGCTCGGCCTGCATGGTGATGCGAGTGAGCGAGTCGAGCTTGCCGAGCGGCTCGTCCAGGATCAGGATTTTGGGATCGTTGACCAGCGCGCGGGCGAGTGCGACGCGCTGCGCCATGCCGCCGGAGAGCTGATGCGGATAGGCATTGCGAAAAGACGCGAGGCCAACGAGATCGAGCGCGGCATCGACGCGGTGGCGCTGACTCGTAAGGATGCCCTGCGCTTCCAGCCCCAGCGCGACATTGTCCCAGACCGAGCGCCAGGGAAACAGCGTCGGGTCCTGGAACACGACGACGCGCGAGGGATGCGGACTTTTGATGCGGCTCTCGTCCTCGCGCAGCGTTCCGGACCTGGGTTTGTCGAGGCCCGCGACGAGACGCAGCAAGGTCGATTTGCCGCAGCCGGAGGGGCCGAGCAGCGCGACGAACTCGCCGGGCTCGACGGAGATGGTGACGTCGTCGAGCACCGGCAGCTCGGCACCGTCGATGTCGAAGGCGTGGCTGACCTGCTCGATGTCGAGCGCGGCGCCTGCGGCCGGGTGTGTGATGGATTCGGCGAGTGCTGCGGCTACCATTTCACGGTCCCCTTCTGCCACACCAGCAGGCGATCGCGGATCGCAAACAGCAGCGTAATCGCGCCGGAGCAGAGCAGCGACATCACGATCAGCGCAGCATACATGTTGGCGTAGGCGGCCCAGCCCTGAGCCCATTGCAGGTACCAGCCGAGCCCGGCCTTGACGCCGATCATCTCGGCGACGACCAGCACGGCAAAGGACGAGCCTAGGCCCATGAACAGCCCGACGAACACATGCGGCAATGCCGCAGGGATTGCGACCTTCAGCACCAGGAAGGCCGGCTTTGCCCCCAGCGTGCGCGCGACATCGTAATAGGCGTTGCTGACGCTCGCGACTCCCGACCAGGTCAGCACGGTGACAGGGAATCCGGTTGCCAGCGCAATCAGGAACGTCGAAGCGCTCCAGCTCGACGGAAAGGCAAAGAAGGCGATCGGCAGCCACGCGGTCGCCGGCAGCGGACCGATGAAGCGCAGCACCGGATGCACCCAATAGCCGACCGCGCGCGACCAGCCGATCGAGACACCGGTCAGAAAGCCGATCGTGGCGCCGATCAGATAGCCGCCGAGCTGAAGCTTGACCGAGGCAAACACGCTGTCGAGCAGCTTTGGCAGGTCATCGGTATAGACTTCGATGATCGACTGCGGCGGCGGGAAGAACGGCAGCGGCAGCCAGGCGAATTTTGCAGTCGCCACCTCCCATAATGTCAAGAACGCACCGAGCGCCACCAGCCACGGCGCGCGCTTGCGCAAGCCGCGACCCGCCGATCCGAGATAATCGGCGCCGACGGTTCCGAACAGGGCGACCGCGGCGACGATGAAGGCGGCAATCCCGAGGGAGTGCGTCCGCGACCAGTCGCCGACGTCCTCCCACCACAGGCAGGAGAGGCCGAACGCAATCCAGACGACGCAAGCGAGGATGCCGACGCCGGATTCCCGCACCCAGATCGCAAGCAGCGGTGTGCGCGAGACCCGCGGCGCGCCGGTGGCGAGGCCGTCAGACAGCGAATACGTCGACATAGATGCGCTCCGCGAATTTGGCGGTGTCGGTGCTCTGCTTGAAGACCTGTACGCTCTTCAGATCGTCGGCATAGGCCTTGAGCTCGCGCTTCAGCACCTCGCCCACGGGGTGATGGTGGTGCGTGTGGTAGCGCACCATGCCCTCGATATCGGCGAGCGTGGCTGCCTTCGGAGCGTAGGGCTGGAACGACTTCGCCGCCACGACCGAATTCTGCGAGGTGAACATCGCAGCATCGAGCAGCGCCTGCGTGATGGCGCGCGCGACCTGCGGCTCCTCGCGCACCAGGCTGCCGCGCAGGCCAAGGATGCAGCAGCTTTTTTCGCGATACTCGCCGTCGAGATTGGAGGCAACTTCCTTGTACTGGCTGTCCTTGAGCCAGAGATAACCGAGCGGATCGGACGAGAGGAAAGCTTGGACCTCGCCCTTCTCCACCGCGACGTTGAGGAGGTTGCCGGGATAGGCGCGCCAGTCGACGTCCTTGTTGGGATCGATGCCGAGCTTAGCGAGCTGGATCGAGAAGAAGTTCTTGTCGGGGCCGGCGAGATCGCCGACCGCGACGGTCTTGCCCTTGAGATCGGCGAGCTTGCTGACGCCGGAGTCGGTGCGCGACAAGACGCGCATGCAACCGCCATGGGTGCCGGCGGCGATCTTGACGTCAAAGCCCTGCTCCAGCGGCTTCAACCAGCGCAGCGCCATGCCGAGTCCCGCGTCGCTCTTGCCGGTGGCGATTGCCTCGAGCAGCTGGTCGGTCGAACCCGAATAGTTGACCAGTTCGACGTCGAGATTGTGCTTCCTGAAGAAGCCGTGCTCGATGGCGATGGGCACCGGCGCAAGGCAGACCGCGCCGGCGTTCCACGACAGCTTCAGCTTGCGCGGTGCACCGGTGAGCGCGGGGCTATCTGCCGCCGTCTGACACAGCGGAAATTCCGAGAAGTCGACACCGGGCGCGATCTCGCGCGGCACGAAGGCCTGTGCGCCCAACGCGCCAAGCGGCGCGGCGAAAGCCGCCGCGAGCCCCGCCTGGAGCAGATGGCGCCGATCGAGGCTCGATCCGCCGCGCTTGGTCTCGTTGTTCATCCGCTTCTTGCTCCTGCGCTGGCACGGCTTCGCCGACTGCGCAACACCCGGCGTTGCGCATGTTCCGTGCGGAGCTGCGTTGAGAGAAAATCTGTCCGTCGGCGATCACGCGCCGCGTTGATGCGATGCGCAAATCATGCGGCGCGCTCGTCATGTCGTCAATGAAATGGAATTTCGAATGTTGCGCGGAGCGAAGTCATTCTCTCCATCGGCACGCACGGGAACGATGAAACGATTTCCACCGGGTGCGTCGACTCGCGATCCTCGCGGCGACTCCAGCATCTGCATCATTCTTGCGCATTGCCGGCTGCTCGCGCCGGGCTTTCTCGAAAGCACGGATTCGTTGAAAGGTCCTTGCTCATCGCGCGCGCAATACGGTCAGCCATTTCATTGACTGCACTTTGCGTGCCCATAGACTTGATCGTCTCGCTGCATCGTTCGCTCACGCGTCGTGAGCAAAGCAACAAGACAGATCAAGCAAGACAAAGCACATGAGCATCAACTCCCACGACCATCCCATCACGCGCCGGCTCGCGGCATCGCTGTTCGCTGCAGCCATCACCTTGTCGACGGCCGCCGCGTCGTTCGCGGCCGACACGGTCGTGCTCCGCGTCGGCGACCAGAAGGGCGGCAACCGCTCGCTGCTCGAGATTTCAGGCTATGCGAAGGACCTGCCGTACAAGATCGAATGGTCGGAATTCCCCGCTGCGGCACCGATCCTGGAAGCGCTCAACGCCGGGGCGCTCGACGTCGGCTATACCGGCGACCTCTCGTTCCTCTCAGTCTACGCGGCCGGCGCGCCGATCAAAGCGATCGGCGGCACGAGATCGGAGGCGAAGACGCAAGCGATCCTGGTGCGCCAGGATTCGTCGATCAAGTCGGCGGCCGACCTCAAGGGCAAGCGCCTCGCCGGCACCCGCGGCGGCTGGGGCCAGTTCCTGATCGATGCGACGCTGGAGAAGGCACAGATCAAGCTCGAGGACGCGATCTTCGCCCCGCTCGGCCCGGTCGATGCCAAGATCGCGCTGGTCGCAGGCTCGATCGACGCCTGGGCGGTGTGGGAGCCCTACGTCTCGTTCGCGACGCTCAAGGACAAGGCCCGCGTGATCGCCGACGGCGAAGGCCTCACGCCCACCATCACCTTCATCGTCGCCTCCGACAACGCCATCGCCACCAAGCGCGGGGCGGTGCAGGACCTCGTGCAGCGGCTGAACAAGGCGCGGCTGTGGTCGCTGGATCACTTGGGCGAGTACGCGAAGAACACGGCCGAGCTGACCAAGCTGCCCGAAGACGTCCTGCTCTCGGCCTACACGGCGCAGCGCACCAGCCCGATCGTGATCGACGCGAACGTGGTGAAGGAGGTGCAGGATGCATCCGACCGCTCGACGCGCTACAGCATCCTGCCGAAGAAGCTCGACGTCAGCCAGGCCGTCGACCGCACCTTCACGGCCGCGGCCGCCGGGTCGAACTAGACGAGATAACGTTCGGACCGAGCCGCGGGCTCGCTCAATCTCTCCCGCAAGCGGGAGAGATTGAGCGCAGCGCGCCGGGTGAGGGCTTTCTCCTCTGGGGGGTCTCGGCCGCGGAGACACCCCCACCCCACCCCCCGCAAGCGCAGGGCGATCGTATATGGATTTGACGAGGATTGTCCGCGGCTTGCTCCGCCTCTCCCGCTTGCGGGAGAGGCCGACGCGCTCGCAGAGCGCGACGGGTGAGGGCTCTCGCCACGGGGGGATATCCTGCTCAATCTCAACAATCCCGACGCGGAGAACCCCCACCCCAACCCTCCCCGCAAGCGGGAGAGGGAGCCCACCGCCGATGTCGCCGCATCGTGCACTCATATGCGATCGCCCTGCCCGCAAGCGGGAGAGGAAGCGCACTGTGTTCGCGGCAATAGGCAAATCCGGTAGGGCAAAGGGCGGCGAGATGCGCGAGCTTCGCCTCAAGGCCGGCCCACTTCATCTCGCCGCGATCGTGCTCGCGCATTTCGCCTGCATGAGCCTGATCGTGTGGTTCTCGCTCTAAGGCGCGATGAGATTGGGGTGAATCGTCATCGCGTTTTTGGTTGTGATTCGCGCATGACCTTTTCGGAAAACTGCTGCACACTTTCCGGATCATGCTGGAGCCGCGCGCTCACCAATAGGCGCGATAGTACGGGCTGGGATACGGCCGATAGTATCCATAATAGGGGCGATAGGGCCGGTAGTACCGGCGGTAGCCGTAGCCCGGATATGCATAGGCCGGCCCGTATCCATAATATGCCGGCGCATAGCCGTAACCATAGCCGTAGGGGCCACCGTAATACGGTCCGCCGTAATAGCCATAAGGCGCGCCGGCGATGGCGCTGCCGATGATCGCGCCGGCCGCAAGGCCGCCCAGGCCCAGGCCCCAGCCCCAACCTCCACCGCGCCAACGCACCTGCGTGACGTCATCGCCGGCCGCGGCTTTCATGGTCGCGACATTGGTGGGCATCGGGGCCGCCGCTGCCCGCTCGATTTGGCCGGCCATGACCGCGCCGGCCAGCGAACAGGTAATTGCCGCTTTCCAGATCGTCATCGTCTTGCTCCCTGTCTGACGTTTCATTCGAAAAAAGATCGCAAAGCCCATGATCAGGCATCCCAGCGCTAAGTCAAAGCCTCGAATCTGCGTGCAGCGCACAAGGCACCTGTCCACGGCTCGATCGTTGGGTTACCGGTTGGGCGGGCATGCAGCGGGATCGACGCGTCTCTTCGCCGAAATGACACCGGCATGAGGCGCGGGGACACCCGCAAAGCATTAAGCTTCCCGCGTGCGCAACCAACAACCATCTTCCCGATTTACTATTCGTAGCATTACTATCGGTTCCAATGCCGCGCGCCGAACGGGTTTCTCGCGACAAATAGCCTCGGCCCGAGCCAGACGTGAGTGGGAGGATGACATGAATGCCGCGAGACCTGAGCCCCTTGCCCGCCAAGCGTTGGCATTCGTCCTGGCCGGCGGCCGCGGCAGCCGGCTCCTGGAGCTGACCGACCGCCGCGCCAAGCCTGCAGTCTATTTCGGCGGCAAATCCCGCATCATCGATTTCGCACTGTCGAACGCGGTGAACTCGGGCATCCGCCGCATCGCGGTTGCCACCCAGTACAAGGCCCACAGCCTGATCCGGCATCTGCAGATGGGCTGGAACTTCTTCCGCCCCGAGCGCAACGAGAGCTTTGACATTCTCCCGGCCAGCCAGCGCGTGTCGGAGAACATGTGGTATGTCGGCACGGCCGATGCGATCTACCAGAACATCGACATCATCGAGTCGCATGCCTGCCGCTTCATCGTGGTGCTCGCCGGCGACCACATCTACAAGATGGACTACGAGCTGATGCTGCGTCAGCACGTCGACAGCGGCGCCGACGTCACGGTCGGCTGCCTCGAAATGCCGCGCGCGGAATCCTCGGGCTTCGGCATCATCCATGTCGACGAGAACGGCTGGATCCAGTCATTCCTCGAGAAGCCCGCCGATCCGCCGCCGATGCCGGGCAGGCCGGACGTCTCGCTCGCCAGCATGGGCATCTACGTGTTCGACGCGAAATTCCTGTTCGAGGAACTCAAACGCGACGCTAGCGATCCGAACTCGAACCATGATTTCGGCAAGGACATCATCCCCTACATCGTGAAGAACGGCCGCGCCATCGCGCACCAATTCTCCAGCTCCTGCGTGCGATCCGGTAACGACAACGGCTCCTACTGGCGCGACGTCGGCACGGTCGATGCATATTGGGCGGCCAATATCGACCTCACCGACGTGGTGCCGGAGCTGGATTTGTTCGACCGCGCCTGGCCGATCTGGTCCTACTCCGAGATAACCCCGCCCGCCAAGTTCGTCCACGACGAGGAAAGCCGGCGCGGCCAGGCCGTGAGCTCGCTGGTCTCGGGCGGCTGCATCATCTCCGGCGCTTCGCTGCGCCGCTCGCTGCTGTTCACCGGTGTGCGCGTCAACTCCTACGCCACTGTCGAGAACGCAGTGATCATGCCGTACGTGAATGTCGGCCGCGGCGCGCGCCTCAAGAACGTCGTGATCGACCGCGGCGTGGAGATCCCGGAGGGGCTCGTCATCGGCGAGGATCCCGAGCTCGACGCCAAGCGCTTCCGCACCACCGAGCAGGGCATCTCGCTGATCACCCAGCCGATGATCGACAGGCTCAATACATGACGCCTGTTCGCGTCCTCGCGGTCGCTTCCGAAGTCTACCCCATCGTCAAGACCGGCGGCCTCGCAGATGTCGCCGGCGCGCTGCCGATCGCGCTGAAGGCCCACGGCGTCGAGATGCGCACGCTGATGCCGGGCTATCCCGACGTGATGCGGCAGCTCTCGGACGCCGATGAAATCCGGCGCTGGCCGGATTATTTTGGCGGACCGGGCCGCCTGCTCGCAGGCTCGCATAGCGGGCTCGATCTGTTCGTGCTCGACGTGCCGCATCTCTATGCACGACCGGGCAATCCTTACGTCACCCAGGAAGGCATCGACTGGCCGGACAATGGCGTGCGCTTCGCCGCGTTGTCGCGCGTGGCGGCCGACATTGGCCACGGCCTCATCCCCGCTTTCGTACCCGACATCGTGCATGCCCATGACTGGCAGGCGGGACTCGCACCGGCCTATCTGCACTATGACAATCGGCCGCGACCGGGCACCGTGATGACCATTCACAACATGGCCTATCAGGGCAAGTTCGCGCGCGAGCTGATCGGCGCAATCGGCTTGCCTTGGGATGCCTTCAACGTCAACGGTCTCGAATATTTCGGCGGGATCAGCTTTTTGAAGGCGAGCCTGCAATTCGCCGACCGCATCACCACCGTGTCGCCGACTTACGCGCAGGAAATCCAGACCGATGAAGGCGGGATGGGCTTCGGCGGCCTCTTGCGCGCACGCGCGAGCGTGCTGAGCGGCATCCTCAACGGCATCGACGTTTCAGTCTGGAATCCGCAGACCGATCCGCACATTGCCTATCGCTTCGGCGCGGAGGACCTTACGTTCCGAGCCGCGAACAAGGCGGTGCTTCAGCAACAGTTCAATCTCGATTCCTCGGACGAAGCCCCGCTGCTCGGCGTCATCAGCCGGCTGTCCTGGCAGAAGGGGCTTGATCTCTTGCTCGATGCCATTCCGACCATCCTCGGGGAAGGCATGCAGCTCGCACTGCTCGGCAGCGGTGATCGTGATCTCCAGGATCGCTATCGGGCGGCGGCGCGCGCGAATCCGGGACGGATCGGGGTCGTGATCGGCTATGACGAGATTCTGGCGCACCTGCTCCAGGCCGGCTCGGATGCGCTGCTGGTGCCGTCGCGGTTCGAGCCGTGCGGACTGACCCAGCTCTGCGCGCTGCGCTATGGCGCCGTGCCGATCGTAGCCCGCGTCGGAGGCCTCGAGGATACCATCGTCGATATCGGCGAGGCCGACAGATCGGGCCGCGATGCTACCGGCTTCAAGTTCGGCCCGGTAACGGCGGACGCTTTCGCGCGCACGCTACGCAAGGCCAACCTCACCTTCCACGACAAGGTGACCTGGCGCCGGCTGCAGTTGAGTGGGCTGTCGACGGACGTGTCGTGGCGCAACCGGGCGGGCGACTATGCGGCCCTGTATCGAGGCCTCATGGCGGCCCGTCACACGGCATGACCTCGCCGAATCCAGTGCTATAGAGCCGGCATGGACCCCTTCGCAATCAAGCTGCTCGGCTTTGCCGCCGCAACCTGCACCACTGCGGCCTACGCGCCGCAATTCATTAAGGTCTGGAAGACCCGCTCGACCGAGGACATTTCGCTCGGCATGTTCCTGGTCATGGTGCTGGGCCTGGCGCTCTGGCTGGTCTACGGGCTGCTCTCCGGCGACGCTCCGCTGGTCGCCGCCAATGCGATCACCATGGTGCTCGCCGGCGGCATCCTGTGCATGAAGCTGAAATACCGGTGAGCTCGAAGCTCGGTGGGGCGGATCAAGCTACGCCAAACCGCTCTCCGAATTTCGCCATGGTTGCATTTTGCCGGTGTTTTGCCCGACGTGTCAAACGTGCCCGAAATGGCGCACGATCATCCTGCCCGGCAAAAGCATTGTGCTAAGCCATTCTATTTGCCGTTCTACTGTGCATGGGTTGTTTTCGCCCTTTTGGGGATGGCCCTGACGCGCGGGCGTGAAGAAGATCAACCACCAAACACGTACGACGCCATCGCAACGTTCGCGACCTCGTCGACGAAAACGCGACGTCCGACATCGCTGCCGGCGGCGCCAGCGGCCACCATCAGCGGCAGCAGATGGTCCTCGCGCGGATGGGCAAGGCGCGCGCTCGGCGCGTTCTCCCAGTCGATCAACATCGCGTTGCGGCGCGCCGCATCCTTATGGCTGATGGCTTCGTTCAGATAGGCTTCGAAATCGTAGGACACGGGCTTGGACTCCGCCCGCTCGAAGCCGCGCATGTTGTGATAGGTGAGCCCGCTGCCGATGATCAGAATGCCTTCATCGCGAAGCGAGGCGATCGCCTGCCCGGCCTTGATGTGTTCGCCCGGATCGTAGCTCGACTTCAGCGACAGCAGCACGATCGGCATGTCGGCATTCGGATACATCAGGCCGAGCGGCACGAATGTGCCGTGATCAAAGCCCTGATTGGCATCCTCCCGGCCATCGAGGCCGGCGCGCATGAGCAGCGCCTTCACCTCCGCCGCGAGTTCGGGCCTGCCAGGCGCCGGATATTTGAGTTGATAGGTGTGCTCGGGGAAACCGTAATAATCGTACACCATCGGCGGATGCGCGGACGTCGATACCGTGAACGCCTCGGCCTCCCAATGGCCGGTGATGACGAGTACGGCCTTCGGCTTCGCCGGCAGGAGCTGCGGCAGCCGGCCGAACGCCTCCGCGGTCTTGGCATATTGCACGCGCCTATCCTCCATGAACGGCCAGGGGCCGCCGCCATGCGACAGAAAGAAGGTCGGCAATCGCGTCATGGGACTCGTTTCGTTGGCAATTTGCGCGTAGCTGCCGCGCGGTCGGCGGCGAGCATAGGCAAACCAGCATGGTTAGCAAGCCGTTAACGATTTGCCTTCCACAATCGCGGCCGTGGCCGAAGCAGTCGGCCAGAAGACGAGCGAGACGTGAGATGAAGAAGTTTGCGCTGGGGGACGTGGTCAACAGTGATAAGGGCCGCCGCGGCGTCGTCCGCGCCGCCTTCAGATCAAAGGACGGCCAGTGGTTCTATGCCGTCGAAAAGGACGGCGCGATGGACTATCTGGAGGAAGACCGGCTGACGCCGGCGCCCCGCGTCGAACTCGCGGCGTAAATCCAACTCATTTCTTGCTCTCACCCGCGAGCCGGTCGAGTCGCTCCGACCACGGATCGTCGCCGCTCACGATGCGA
Source organism: Bradyrhizobium sp. 142 (assembly GCF_023074015.1). NCBI lineage: Bacteria > Pseudomonadati > Pseudomonadota > Alphaproteobacteria > Hyphomicrobiales > Nitrobacteraceae > Bradyrhizobium > Bradyrhizobium sp. 142. The sequence continues at coordinate 79,907 of NZ_JADPKQ010000051.1, read as the reverse complement.
TCGTTGGCGATCAGCAGCAGGCGATCGCGATCCGCAACCGCATCCCAATGCGGCAGGTCGGCACCGTTGGGATCACCCGTCCTGGCGAAGTTGATCCAGTAGGCGCGGATGCGGCTTGCGACCTCGCGATCCCGCCGCGAAAAGATGCCGGCGCCCGGCACGCCCTCGACGCCGAAGATGAACTGCAATTCCCGGCCGTGCCCTTCGTCCGAACTTCCACGCCGCGCTTCGGGCACATAGGCGAAGCGATAGCGGAAGGTCGGCGCGCCGGTTGCGGCGTGAAGCCGGGCCAGCAGTCTCACCGGCTCGGAGAAGACCTTGTCGGTGTAGAACCTTGCCGCAAGGTCCGACGGCCGCGCGACGTCGGGATAGAGCTCGCGCAGCGCGTCGATGCTCTCGCCCGAGGACGCAAGCTCTTGCTTGATCTCGAGCTCACCGTCAAAGCGCGTCTCGTCGTCATTCGAGCCGATGATCAGGGGAATGCGGCTCTGGTGTCCCGCCGCAAATCCCGCGGCAACGTTCTCCGTCACCAGACTTCCATCCACCGAAGGTGTGAAGCTGCGCCACGATTTTTCGAGCAGACGTTTTTCGGCGGCAAGCAGCCTCGCAGGCTTAGCTGTGCGCAAATCCGTCTCCTGCCCAAGCGCCGTCACGAATTGCCGCCCGGCCGACTGTGCCTCTTGCGCAGAGCGCAGCTGCGCCCGGCCGGGCACGGATTGCAGAATGGCTTTCTGAAACAGATCGCGCGATTGCGCGCACAGTATCAGTAGCGCGATCGATGTGGCGCCTGAACCATTGCCGAACAGGGTGACATTGTTCGGATCGCCGCCGAAGGCCGCGATGTTGTCATGGATCCAATGCAGCGCTGCGATCTGGTCCATCAAGCCGTAATTGCCGGACCCGACGTCCGACAAGGCAGGATGGGCAAGCCAGCCGAGCGCGCCCAGGCGATAATTCAGGGTGACCACGATGAGGCCGGCCTGCGCAAGCTTTGCGCCGTCGAACAGCAGATCGTTGGCGGTGCCTCTGACGAAGCCGCCACCATGGATGAACACCATGACCGGCAGCGGCCCATCGACACCGAAGGGACGAAACACGTTCAGCGTGAGACAATCCTCACTCGCGCTCGGCATCAACGGCTGAAGACAGGGCGCACCATAATCGTACGCGGTACGCATCTCCGAGTTTTCGGGCGTTGCCTGCGGTGAACGCCAGCGCAGCGGTCCGATCGGGGGCGCGGCGTAGGCAAGCCCCTTGAAGGACGCGACCTCGCCCTCGACGGCGCCGAGCAGCTGTCCCTCCCGCGTGAGGGCAAACGGAAACTGGCCGACCGGCTGTGCCAAGGCCGGGCCGGCGCAGCAGAGGCATGCGGAGGCCGCAACAAGCGCAAGCAAGGGCCGCATCTCGGGGATCTCGATGCCCGGAAAGGTTCCTTGGGAGGTTACGTCCGCGGCCGGTGGCGAGGCAAGCCTTGCCGGCCGTGCTCAACCGGACTTGCCGGTCAGCTCCGCCAGCGCGTGACGCGCGACGATGCCGAGCTCACCGAGTGTGGAATGGCCGGATTGCGCCGCCTCGATCAGGCGTTGGGCGATGAACCTGCGGCTGTCGTGATCGCCGCCATGCGGCAACTGGCGGCATGTCTCCTCCAGCACGACGTCCATGTTCGCTTTGGTTCGCTCACTCAACTCTGTCATGACGCCCGGTCGGTACGCGTGGCAAGGAAACGGCAGCAAGGAAACGCCAGCATACACAGACGGGTCGGGCCTGATTAGCCCGGAAAATCACGGCCATTGTGCATCGCGATGCGTGCATCGGCGCAACCTTCGCGCCGCCCCACGGGCGCCGCAAACGGCTACCGAAGATTGCACTTGCTTTGATGACAAGCCGCGCCTGCGGCGATAGCCTGCCCGGCAAAACAAAACATACGGGAGGAATGCCATGCCTGACGCAATGGTTGCTGCACGTAGCTCTGAGGCGGCGCGTGGAACCGGCCAGCAGGTTGACGTTGCCGTCGTCGGCGCCGGATTTGCCGGCCTCTACATTCTGCATCGCCTGCGCAAGGCCGGCTTCACGGCGGTCGCTCTCGAAGAGGCCGGCGACGTTGGCGGCACATGGTACTGGAACCGCTATCCCGGCGCGCGCTGCGACATCCAGACTATCGACTACAGCTACACCTTCGATCCGGAGCTCGAGACGGCCTGGACCTGGTCGGAAAAATACGCGACCCAGCCCGAGATCCTGCGCTACCTCGGTTTCGTCGCCGACCGTTATGATCTGCGCCGCGACATCCGCTTCAAGACCAAGGTGACGGAAGCCACATGGGATGAAGCGACCGGGCGCTGGCAGCTTGCCACCGACAACGGCGCGCCGGTCTCCTGCCGCTATTACATCATGGCAACGGGTTGCCTTTCCGCGCCAAAGCCGCCGGAGATCGACGGCGTCAAGGATTTTACGGGCGAGATCTATTTCACCGGGCGCTGGCCGCATGACGGCGTCAATCTCGCCGACAAGCGCGTCGCAGTGATCGGCACCGGTTCGTCCGGCATCCAGTCGATCCCGCTGATCGCCGAACAGGCGGCGCATCTGACCGTATTCCAGCGCACGCCGAATTTCGCGTTGCCCGCGCAAAATGGTCCTGCGCCGTCCAATCGCATGAGCCTGTTGCAAGGCGACCGTGCGGCCTATCGCGAGCAGGCGCGCCGGTCGATGACGGGCGTGCCCTATCCTCAGCAGACGGCCGTGAGCTGGCAACTGAGCGATGCCGAACGTCGCGCGCGGTTCGAAGAGGCTTGGGGCAAGGGCGATCTGGTCTATATCCTGACCCAGCTCTGGGCCGATCAGGGCGTCGATGTCGACGGCAACGCACTGATCTGCGAGCTGATCCGCGAGAAGATCAGCATGGTGGTGAAGGATCCGGAAACGGCCGCGGCGCTGATGCCGCACGACCATCCGTTCGGCGCCAAGCGGCCGTGCCTCGACACCAACTATTATGCCACCTACAACCGGCCGAACGTCACGCTGGTCAATCTGCGGCAGGAGCCGATCAAGGCGATCACCCCAAGCGGCATCACCACCGGCAAGCGCAGCTTCGACGTCGACGTCATCGTGTTCGCCACGGGTTTCGATGCCATGACCGGCGCGATCCGGGCCGTGCATCCGATCACGGGGCGCGCCGGCAAGTCACTCTCCGACGTCTGGGCGCAAGGGCCGCAGACCTATCTCGGTCTCACCGTCGCGGGCTTTCCGAACTTCTTCATGATCACCGGTCCCGGCAGCCCGTCGGTGCTGTCGAACATGGCGGTATCGATCGAGCAGCATGTCGACTGGGTCGTCGACCGGCTTGCCGCACTGCGTGACGCCGGCTTCACCACGATCGAGGCCACCGAGACGGCGCAGGCCGGCTGGGGCCGGCACATGGCCGACTGCGCGACGCTGACGCTGCACCGGCTCGCCAACACCTGGTACACGGGCGCCAACGTGCCCGGCAAGGTGCACGCGCTGATGCCCTATACCGGCGGCGTCGGCCCCTATCGCAGCATCTGCGACGAGGTCGTGGGCCGCGGCATGCTCGGCTTCAAGCTCACCGGCCCCGATGTCACCGCACAGTGCAATGACGGCGAGGTGGTGCGCCTGCAACCGGATGTGCGGTTGGTGCTGAACCTGCTCGCGCAACTGAACCTGCCGCCGATCGAGTCAATGGGTGCGCTGGGCGCGCGCGCCTTCGTCAACGAATTCAACAAGAGCCGCCCTGCGGGACGGCCGGTCGGCGCCGTCGTCGATGGCACTTTGCCCGGCAGCGACGGACCCCTGCCCTATCGCCTGTACCGGCCGACGACGCCGGGACCACATCCGGTCGTGGTCTATTTCCATGGCGGCGGTTGGGTGCTTGGCGACGAACAGTCCGACGATCCGTTCTGCCGCGACATGGCGCGGCGCACCGATATGATCTTCGTCAGCGTCGGCTACCGCCATGCGCCCGAATATCGCTTCCCGGCGGCGGCCGAGGATGGCTACACGGCAACGCGCTGGATCGCCGAGCATGCGGTCGAGCTCGGCGGCAAGCCTGGCCCTCTACTGGTCGCGGGCTGGAGCGCCGGCGGCAACATCGCCGCCGTCACCTGCCAGCTCGCGCGCGACCGCGGCGGGCCGGAGATCGCCGGCCAGCTCCTGGTCTGCCCGGTCACCGACTGCACCTTCGATCGTGGCTCCTACAACGAGAATGAGACCGGGTATTTCCTGACGCGCTCGCTGATGTACTGGTTCTGGGACCTCTACTGCTCACCGGCCGACCGCACCGACCCACGTGTCTCGCCGCTCCGCGGCAAGGTCGCGAGCCTGCCGCCGGCCTTCGTCGTCACCTGCGAGTTCGATCCGTTGCGCGACGAGGGCATCGCCTATGCCGAAGCAATGGCATCCGCGGGTGTTCCGGTCGAGCAGCTCAAGGCGCGCGGCCATTTCCACTCGTCCTTCACAATGGTGGACGTGGTGATCACTGGCGTCCAGGGCCGGGTGCAGATGGCTGAAGCAATGCGTCGCTTTGCCGGGCTTCCGCCGGGGGTACGGCGGGACGAAGAGACCGGCCAGGGTCACGCCAACCCGGGAGACAATATAGCGGCCGCCGCGAGCTGACAGTGACGAAACGGCCGGGAACTATTTCGCGGCCGTCGCGTTATGTGGTTGTGGCATTGAGATGCAGCGATATGTGTGGGCCCCGGCACGCAAGTACGCGTGCTGGGGTTCTTTTTTTTGCGTGAGGCGGGACGATGGGGAATGCGTTAGTTACAGATTCCAAGGTCAACTTCGGCGCGCTCGCCGCGCTGCATAAATGGCCGTCGCTCGCAAACCAACGTAGGCCGGACCGGGAGCCTTACCAGGTGAGCGAAGGGACGCTCGACGAGTGCATCTCGGCATTCATGGGCAAGCCAGAGGCGACAAGGCATCTCTATGAGATTCACACGGCGCCGCAGCCACCGCTGGTGACGGATATCCTGTCGCCCGAGCACATCATCGAATTATCGCGCTTGAGAGAATTTCTCTGATTACACCGCAGACGCCATATCTGCACGCACGCGCACGACCAGATTCACAGCAAGGCAGGAACCATCTCGCGGATTTTTTCGTTATTGGAGATCGGAAGCCAAAGGCGTGAGTGCCTGAGATGATCGAAACCAGCGCGCCCGACCCGACGGTGCCCTATGGCGCGGACCAGACCCTGTTCGTCGTGATCGATCGTCGCGATCAGGCGACTGAGATCCCCATTGAGCGAAGCGACATCGAAGTGACCATCCGCGATCTCGTCGCCGGCTGCTTCAACGATCCCATCAAGGTAGTCTCCTTCAACACGCTCGAACATTGGATGAAGGATATCTCGACCGAGGTTGCCGGTGAAATTCGGGCTCGCTGCGATATCGACGGCATAGCGCTGCCCGACTATCTCAGCGATTTCGTCGAGAGCCATACCTGATCGCGCATCATCCTCGTCGACGCGAAGGCGCGGGATGATCGCTTGCGGAAGTTAAGCGTGCCGACGCCTGCCGGCGATGACCTCGATCTCGCGGCGGCGCTCGCCCGCGAAGGTCAGCAACTTTTCGACCGTCAGCGTATCCGTGATCCGTTTGGCGAGCCGCTCGGCGCGCGCGGCCTGATCTTCGAGATACTGGATCGTGTTCAAGCCCCGCCTCCCCAAAAGCACCCCAAACTGGAGTCCCGATTGGTTTCGGGCAACCATGGTGCGTCAGAGCGGCTAACAGCCGGTTAAGCGCGGCGCGTCGACGTCGATCGACCGTGCTTATTGCACGACGTCGAGCCGGACATTGACGATGCCCCTGTCGACCATGCCGAGCGCTTCGGCAGCCGAAGGCGAGACATCGACGACGCGTCCGCGGACATACGGCCCGCGATCGTTGACCTTGACGGTCACGGAGCGGCCGGAGGAAACATCCGTCACGCGCAGGCGCGTGCCGAACGGCAGAGTCGGATGCGCCGCGGTCAATTCGTTCTTGTCGAACTTCTCGCCGCTCGCGGTCTCCGTATCCGAATAGAAGCTGGCAACACCGTGCCCGGCCGTCTGCGCCGCGCTTGCACCGCCATCAGGCACACGCGCCCGGCTGACAGGCCGCGGATGCAGCGCCGCCACCTCACGCAGCCTGTGCGGACGCTCGACCGCGGCCTGTCGGCCGGCGCCGGCAAGATCGGCTTTCTGGCGGCCTACCGGCGATTGCGCGCAAGCGGCCAGCGAGGCGGCGCCGACGATTACGAGCAGCAGGCGGGCCGGCTGGCGGCACGAGGCTGCGAGGGAAATCCGGACACTTTCGGCACGTGCAAAGCGAGACATGATGCGCCCCTCCGAACGGCCTCAAGTTCGGTGGGCAATGAGGGCAGAACCTTGTCAGAACAAAAGCAGGCGTGCGGCTACGGCCGTTTCGCAGCGGCTGTGACGATTCCACCACAGTGCCGTGTTCTGAATCGGGACAGTCGCGTAAAACTAGCTCGATACTTCGCGCCAGAGGACCAGGCGCGCATCCGGCTGAGCCTCGCCGGGCCCAACCTCACCTCTCAGGAGCCGCGCAAACTCGCGCCGATAGAGCCGCAGCCAGCCGGTTTTCAGGCCGACGAGAAAGTCGAGCTCCCGTTGCGTCAATGTGCACATCATGAACCCGGTCAGGTTGCGAGAAGCGCCGTCAGCCGACGAGGCTTCCCATTGGTTTGACGTCCGTGCTACCAGGGAAGACCGCCTCGGCGAGGACCTTCTCTTCGACGCGCAGATGATCCCTCAGCAGGCCCTTCAGCACCGCACGCAGATCCGTGGTTGGCATGAGGTCGCGATCCTCGAAGAGCTGAGCGGGCTTCAGTCCCGGCCAATCCGCGATCACGCGGCCGCCGGCGAGCGCACCACCGATGAGGAAGGCGACCGTACCCGTGCCGTGGTCCGTACCTTGCGTTCCGTTGATACGCGCAGTGCGGCCAAACTCGGTTACGACGGCAACCACAGTCTCGTGCCAGACCTTGCCCATGTTGCTCTCGATCGCAGCAAACGCACCGTCGAGAGCTCCGAGCAAATTGTAGAGCTGGCCCGAGGCCGCGCCTTCCGCGATATGCGTGTCCCAGCCGACGAAGCCCATGGCGCCGACCCGCGGGCCGTCGGGCTTGGCGAGATAGCGGGCGGCGGTGCCGGCAGCCTCAGCGAAGTAGGCGCGTACGCGCGCGATGCCGGGCGGCGCCAGCGTCGGATCGTCCGACATAGGATCCCCGCTAGGCATCCCGCCATCGAGCGAGGCGAGCTTCATGCGCGCCTGAAGCACGGTCGCGAGCTTCGGATCGGTGTGCTGGTAGAGATCGAGCAGGCGGCTCTGCGTGTCCGCGCTTGCCGGCAGCAGTTTCTGCTGCACCCATGTCATCACCGGGGCCGAGCCGCGCACGACGAGCGGGGTGACGGAGCCGATGCCGAGCGCACGGCTACCGCGCGGATCGACGCGCCCGCCCGCCTCCAGCGCGACCAGCGCGCGATTGAGCCATCCCGAACCTGTCATGCCGGGCTTGGCGAGCCCGCTCTCCAGCACATCCTGGCCGTCGAAATGCGAGCGCTCGCGATAAGGCGTCGCGGCGGCGTGGACGATCGAGGCCTTTCCGGTCTTGTAGAGCCGATGCAGGTTCGGCATTGCCGGATTGAGCGCGAAGAACGAATCGAGCGGCAGCGCCGGCGTCTTGCCGTCCAGCACCAGCGCACGATCGCCGCGCAGCGATATCCAGTCGGGATCGCCGACCGGCGCAACCGCGCCGAGGCCGTCGAGCGCGCCGCGCAGGACGATGACGAGCAGACGCGGATCGCGCCGCTCGGCGCGCGCGAGCCGCGGCATCTGGCTCCATGCGAACAGCGCACCGGAGCCGACCAGAAGCTCGCGCCGCGTGGGCAGGTGATCGATAAAACCCATGCTCACCTCCTCTGAAAATCAGCCGACATGAACAACAGCGCCAGCGCCTGCTGCCGGCTCTCGGCGCGTCCGACCGACTGCTTCACCTCGGCCGCGATCTCGGATGCGAAGACATCCTCGATAATGACTTGCGGATCGGCCATGCCCGTGATGCGCTCGGCAAAATTGTTGGCGACGTCGAGCCGCCGGCCAACACCGTCGATCAAGCTCGCTTCATCGTCCGGATAGCCCTTGGGCGCGGGCGGACGCCACAGCGCCTCGCCGAGCAGCTCCTGGCCTCCGGTGTAGCGCACCGGATCAACCTGTGTGATGCCGGTCGCACGCGCCATGCCGACGACCCATTCGCCGGGACGCTTGAGTTTCGAAGGTGGCCCGCGCCACGCCTCGTCCGACGACACTATCGCGATCGCAACCTGCTTGAGATCGCCCTCAGTGTCGCGAAACGTTTTCGCCATCTGCGCGGCGAGGGCCGGCGGCGGCTCGTCGGCGACGAAATGGCGGGCGAGCTTGGTCGCGCTATGGGTCGCGGTCGCCGGATGCGCGGCAAGGTCACGCAGCACGGCGCGGCCCTGCTCCACATCCTCATGCTCGTAGCGCTTGCCGAGCACGGTCCGCCCGCCGGGCTCGTGCAGCCGCGGATTGAAAATGAACTCGCCGCCATGCTGGGGATCGGCACCCGGTGGCACCAGTGTCCAGCCGGTCAGGACGTTGGCGAAGCTGATCACGTCGTCCTGGGTGGAGCCGGTGCGCACACCAAGCGTATGCAGCTCCATGATCTCGCGCGCAAAATTCTCGTTGAGGCCGCTGCTGCGGTTGATGCCGGCGATTGAGTTCGCCCCCATCGAACCGAGATTGTCGAGATAAACCAGCATCGCCGGATGGCCTTCGGCGGCCAGCAGGAGATCGACGAAGCGGCCGAGCGCGTGAGCGCGAACGGCTTCGCGTTCATAGGCACCGGACATGCTCTGAATCCGGTTGGCCGAAACGCAGAAATGGTTGGACCAGAACCACACCAGCCGCTCGGCGAAGCCGATATCGGCGGCGAGCGCGGCTTCCGTACGCAGCTTGGCCTCCTGCAGGTATATCGGGCGTCCAGGATCGGGTACCGCTTCGGCGGCTTGCTTGGCCGCCATCTCGACTGCGTCCTTCTCGGCGCCCTGGCCCTCCGCTTGCCCTTGTGCCTGCCCTTGCGCCTGGTCATTCGACGCGGCGGGAACGGCGGCCATCTGCTGCTTCTTCGCCTGCTGTTGCGCCTGCTTGGCGCGTGCCGTTCGCCGCGCGTTGGCATCGGCCACGGCGCGATAGGCTTTTGCACTGGAAGGAAGGCTGGCAGCAGCAGTCAACGCGAGCGGCCGGTCGAGTTCGGCGATCAGCGCGCCGCGCGGATCAGTGCCGACCACGGCGATAGATCCCGGTCGCGGCCCCATCCCGAAACGATGAAGCGCCAGCACGGACTCAGCCCTTGCAGAACTGTTCATGGCGAACGCCCAATTCTCCGAGCCCACGGGACACGCCGCAGTGCGCAGCGGCAAGTTACGAATTGTAATGCTACATGCGGTAACACTTGAGCTGGTGCAAGCTGAGATTGAGCGCGGCCGCGCTCTACCGACGGGGCGAGCACGCACCCGCCAGACAGCGGACCCGGGCGAGGAGTCTAGAAATTCGGCCCAAGCGCGATCTTGGTGATCGTGCCATTCCTGACGCCGATGCGCCATTCCGCCGAACCATTGGCGAACTGGGCGATGTAGATGTCGCTGTCGAGCGCGGTGACGCCGCGGAAGGAGACCGCGCGCAACGCGCCGAGCCGCGCGAGGATCGCCTGATCGAATGCAAGCTGCTGGCGCGTGATGTCGGCGACCTCTGACGTCATGCGGTCATAGTCCGGCTGCCCTTTGCCAACACCTTCGATATAGCGGCGCAGCATCTCCTCGCCATTGGCGATCGGAACGGCGCGCCGCGCGGCTCGCCCCGGCCGTGCCCCAAGGTTCGACACCTCGACATTGTGAAAGCGCGTCTGCCGGCCCGGCACCAGGATCTCGAGACACCGTCCCGACTTGTCGGCGATCATCCAGGGACTGTTGACGGTGGTCGTGGAGGCCCACGTCATGTTGGGTCTGACGAGGCTCTGCGTCTTGCGGCTGCCATCGGCCTCGATATTGAAGACTTGGATGTCGTCGGCCAGCTCGTTGTAGACCATGATCCTGATCGGCGAGGTGCCGGCATGGCCGCGCACACTCGCCTCCTCCGAACAAGGCACGATGCCGCCGAGTTCGTCATTGCCGTCGGGCCGGAACAGCACGTCGCCGGCCTTGCCGTCGGGCTCGAGCATCAGGCGGAATTCGGCCGTGCCGTTCTCGAACTTCGCGCCATAGATGTCATAGCCGCCGGGGCCGACGCCACGGAAGAAGAGCGATTCCACCGCACCGAGCGCCACGAACGACGCGCGCATTTCATTGAGCTGCCTGTGGACCTTGGCCGCCAGCGGCGCGCTCACGCGCTCGTAGTTCGGCGTGCCGCGGCGCAGATCTTCGATCCCGCGCAGGATCATCTCCTTGCCGCCGTCAGCCGGGACCTGCTCCCTGAATCGGTCAGGCACTTCCGCGAGGCGGCGCGCGAAGTCGGCCTCGACCGCCTGCGCCACCGCCGAGTCGATCCTCGATGCCAAGCGCGCGCCGAAAACTGCGTTCTGGACCAGAACGCGCGCGACTTTGGCCTGCTCGTCGCGCAGGAAGATCAGCAGATTCTCGCCATGGATCGAGAAGACGTCGGCACCCTCGGCGAGGAGCGTGGCCCGGCCCTGCACGGTTTCCTGTACCTGAAGCCGATCGCCATCGCGCCGCACCGCCAGCACACGGTTCGGCGCAATCCTGTACCAACCGACATACTGATCGAGCGAGGCGGATTTGGCAGCCGCCGTCGGCATCTCGACGACGCGAACCGCACGCACGTCGCGGCCGTTCATGCGCAGGATCAGCTCGGAGCAGCGGCGCTCGGCATCAAGCGGGAACGTGATCTCGCCGGACGAGGCCGCGTAGGACGCGGTGCCGTCATTGCCAACCGTCAGGCGCAGCCTGCGCTGCCCAGTGAGCTGGCCGTAGAGGTCGTCGCCCTCGCGGAAGACCGCGAACACCGAGGCCGGGCCCATGGCATAGAAATTGACGAATGGGTGATAGTGCGGGGCCGGCGCCTTGTCGAGGTCTCCAGCGAAAGGCGCCGGGTCCGGCGTCCGATAGGCGATCATGCCCGCCGATACGATCACGGCCGGCACAATTGCAGCCGCGATCTACAGCCGCTTGCGCCAGCCGACCGCAGCGGGCATGGCTGCAGCTGCGATGATGCGCTCGACGCGGGCGCGGACCGTCGAGGCCCGCGCCATTGCGAGCTCCATTGGCCGCGGGTTTACAGAGGTCGCCACGTCCAGCAGGATCTCCGCATAGGACAGTCGGTCGTCGATGACTTCGATCGCCTGGGCGTCGCTGATGATCTCGGCAAGCTCGGCAAGGCGCGCCAGCTGCCACCACGAGAATGGGCTGAACCAGAACACCGCGCGGTTGAGGGAAGCAAGCAGCAGGACGTAGAAGTCGCGATCGGCGACATGGGCGCCCTCATGCGCGAGCACTGCGAGGCGCTTCTTCGCGTCCCAGCCCGCGAATTGCGGCGGCACCAGAATGGTTGAGCCGAAGGTGACGGGACCGCCGACGTCGCGGCTGATGCGCACGTCGGCATCGATCATTATCGAGTCGCGCATCGGCTGCGCGGCCCGCGCAAGGCGCCAGGTCAGGCAGAGGCCGATGGCGAGCCGCAACAGCAGCAGGCCGGCGACGCCAGCATAAACGATCGTGATCGCCAGCCGCCAATCGATCGACACAGCACTCCTGGCCGGCGACTCGATGGTAGCGCCGGGCGTGATCGGCAAAGCCGGCTGCGGCGTCTCGAGCATTGAGATATCGGCCGGCCAAAGCTCGTCCGGCACTGGCACGGAGAGAGGCAGCCGGGCGATGGTGAGCGTCGGCCAATGCATCACGAAGGGCATTGCCAGCGATACCAGCAGTACGATGACCCAAGCCGTCATGTGGACGTGCGGATTGCGCACGCGAAACAGGTTGAGACCGAACCAGACGACGCCTCCCAGCACGAAGGAGCGTAGCGCCGCCTCCGCCAGAGTTGCGATCATTCTTCCTTCACTCCCCTCGCCTTCTTTGCCTTGGCCACCTGATCCGCCAGCGTGCGCAGCTGCTGCTGGTCGAGCATCGCATTGTCCACCATGCCGACGAGGACTTCCTCCATCGAGCCGTTGCAGAACCAATCGACGATGCGCTGCACCGCCTTGGCCGCGACGCGCGCGCGGGGCTCGGCGGCGTGGTAGACGTAGGTTCGTCCGTCGACGGTGTGGTTGGCGTAGCCCTTTTCTTCCAGCCGACGCAGCACCGTGCGTACCGTCGATTCCTTCAGACGCCGCGACAGCCGCTCGCGCACGATTTCGGCTGTCACCGGACCATGGGCCCAAACCAATTGCATGACCTCATGCTCGAGGTCGCCCAACTCGGGCAAACGATCGTCCATGGCATCTGACCTTGCGTATTGAGAGCTTGTAACGCTACAGAGCGTCGCATTTACGCCCGCGCCGCGCAACGGCGATTCTACCTGAAATGGTGTCGCCGCGCTGGGTAACCGCCGTCGGGCCGGGCTTCTGGCTCAGTACCGCGGCTCGTACATCTGCGATTGGACCAGCCCCTTCATGTCGTTTGGCGCGGGTCCATCCGCGAGCCCGCGCTGATAGGCGACATCTGCGACCGCGGCCGCGATGCGGACCGAGACTTCGCGGATGCGGGGCAACGCCGGATAGAGGCTGCCCTGCCCAAGGTCCTCCTTGCCGACGCAATCGGCGAGCGTATGGGCCGCCGCCATGAACATCTCGTTCGTCACGAGGCGCGAGCAGCTGGCAATGACACCGAGACCGACGCCGGGGAAAATGTAGGAGTTGTTGCCCTGGCGCGGCACAAAGGTGCGTCCGTTGAGCTTGACCGGGTCATACGGGCTGCCGCAGGCGAACAGCGCGCGGCCCCCGGTGTAGCGGTAGGCATCCTCCGCCGAGCATTCGGCCTTCGAGGTCGGGTTGGAGAGCGCGAACACGATCGGATGCTCGTTGAGCGCGGCCATAGCCTTGAGCACGTCGGGCGTGAAGGCGCCGCCGACCGCGGCGACGCCGATGATCGCCGTCGGCTTCAGCGTGTTGATCGCAGTCAGGAAATCGGCAATCGGCGCATGATCGGTATGAGCATAACGGAGCTTGTGGCCGGAAAGATTCGCCCGGCCACTCACAACGAGGCCACGGGAATCCACCAACCAATTGCGGCGGAGCGCCTCGGCCTCGGTGGCGCCCTCCGCCATCATGGCGGAGACCACGAGATCGGCGATGCCGGTCGCCGCCTCGCCAGCGCCCAGGAACAGGATGCGCTGATCCCGGAGCTTGCCGCCGCTGATGCGCAGCGCCGAGAACAGGCCGGCAAGCGCCACCGCCGCCGTGCCCTGGATGTCGTCGTTGAAGACGCAGGCCTCGTCGCGATATTTGTGCAGCAGCTTGAACGCCGTGTGGTTGGCGAAATCCTCGAACTGGATCAGCACGCCCGGATACGTCTTTCGCGCGGCGACTATGAATTCGTCGACGAAGCTGTCGTAGGACTCACCCGTGAGCCGCCGCTCGCGCAGACCGAGATAATAGGGATCGTTCAAGAGCTCTTCATTGTTGGTGCCGACGTCGAGCACGATCGGCAGGCACAGCTCGGGATGCACGCCGGCGCAGGCCGAATAGAGCGAGAGCTTTCCGACCGGAATGCCCATGCCGTTGGCGCCGAGATCGCCGAGGCCAAGGATGCGTTCGCCATCGGTCACGACGATGAGCTTTGCAGGATAAGGCCAGTTCTTCAAAATTTCCGCGATCTGGCCGCGATCGCGCGAGGAGATGAACATGCCACGGGGCCGCTGGAAGATCAGCCCGTATTTCTGGCAGGCGAGTCCGACGGTCGGCGTGTAGATGATCGGCTGGATCTCGTCGATATTGTCGACGACGACGCGGAAGAACAGCGCCTCATTGCGATCATGCAGCGCATTCAGCGCGACATATTTTTCGAGGTCCGTCGGCAGCATCCGCAGATTGATCAGCACGCGCTCGACCTGCGTCTGCATCGTCAGCAGGCAAGGCGGCAGCAGGCCGCGCAAGCCGAGCGTCTCACGCTCCGCTTCCGTGAAGGCAGTACCCTTGTTGAGCAAGGGATCGCGCAGCAGCGTCATGCCGTGCGGCGGATTCGATGATGTCGATTGGGCAACGACGCGGGCAGGTCTATTCACGAATCCCCCAAGGAGTTTCTTATTGAACCGGCAAACATTGTCGGCCAGCGCTCCCTGGAGATCAAGGACGTAGAACTCGTACTTCGATTGTGATCTCGCACCGCAGCGAGATTATCGCGCAGATCGCAGGCGCGCGCGGCGCAAAAGTTAACGGCGGCAACGTTATTCCGGCTTGATATCGGTGGCCTTCACGATTGGCCACCATTTTTCCGTCTCGGCCTTCTGCAGTGGCGGAAGCTCCTGCCCCAATTCGGCAAAGCGCTGCTTGACGGACGGATCGGCAAGCGCCGTGACGATGGCCGCGTTGAGCTTAGTGACGATCTCCTTCGGCGCCCAGATGTTTTTGAGCGGCTACCCAGCTGCACGCCGTGGCGCCGTATTTGCGGCGCCATCAGCCGGCGGCGCGATCTGCATCAAGATGGTCTGGACGGGGGATGCGACCTCGATCCCGTTCTGCTGGAAGCGCAGCTTCATACGCCGGTTGAATTCGCGCTGCACCGGCCAGCGACCTGCCTCGGTACAGCGGATCTGGCCGACGATCGACACCATGGCGCCGTCGACCTTGTCGATACCCCAGAGTTCGAGGTCGCCCCGGATCACGCCACGGAATTCAGGCTCGCGGCGCATCTCCTCGACGATGTCCTTGAGGATCTGACCGGCGCGGTCGGTATCTTCCTTGTAGGCGACGTTGACGCTGACAGAGGCGTTGCCGGCGCCGCGGCTGGCATTGGTGATGGTGGTGACCGCGCTGAACGGCACGATGTGCACCGCGCCGTCGCCGGCGCGCAGGCGGATGGTGCGGATCGAGACATTCTCCACGACCCCGGACAGTCCAGAGACGCTGACGTTGTCGCCGACCTGCACCGTGTTCTCCAAAAGCAGGAACAGACCGGTGATGAGATCCTGCACCAGCTTCTGCGAGCCGAAGCCAATGGCGATACCGACGATGCCCGCGCCAGCCAGCAGCGGAGCGACATTGACGCCAATCTCGCTCAGCGCCGTGAGGCCGACGATGGTGGCGATCAGGCACAGCAGCGCCGTCCGCAGCATCGGCTGGAAGGTGCGCAGCCGCGCGGCACGGGCATAGTGTCCGTCCCGCGACAGCGTATTGATCTGGCGATCCAGCAGCGCGTTGCTGGCTTCCCAGATCGCGGCAGCGATGCCTGCGGCGAGCGCGATCGTCACCACGGCCGAAAGCAGGCGGCTGCCGATCTGGCCGCCATAGAACCAGACGATGGCGTCGACACCCCAGACTTCGAGCACGGCCACGAAACCGACGAAGGCAATGACGCCCGAGACGATTTTGCGCAGCAGCGGCAGATAGCGGTTGGCACGGATTTCCAGGCCCGGAAAGCGCTGCAGGATCTCCGGCTTGATACGGAAACCGCGGTCGATCAAGCTCAGCGTCACCATGATGGCGACGCGCGTAATCAGCACCACCACGATGGTGCCGACGAAATATTGCAGCAGCAGCGAATAGCCGTTGCGGATGTTCAGCGCCCAGACCGCCCACAGCGCGACGACGAGGGCGATTGCAAGATAGTGCCAGCCGCCCGCGATGCGGTTGCGCAGGCGCGCCGCAATCCCCTGCTGGCCAGCGGACGCGCGAATGGCCTCGGCGACCTGGCGGCGGCATTGCAGGATGATGACCGCAATGAAGAGGTGCACCACCAGCATTACCATACGCAGCAGCGCCGCATACCCGGCGCGATGCAGGCCGAGCAGCAGCGCCACATTGGCGAAGGCGATGCCTGTTACGCCGACGCCGACGATACGGCGCGCCCAGATCTCGATATAGGCCGCTGTCTCAGCGCGCACCGGAATTAGGCCGAACGGCCCCGCCAGCGCGCGGACGACGCAGATCAGCCCGCGCGAGAACACATAGGCGTTGACGACAGCGAGGATCACGAGGCGGACGGTGGCGGGATCGCCGATCTCCGTTCCGAGCAGCGCCATCGCCGCGCCGACGAAGGCGAACACGGGCAGAAGTTCGAGTACGAGACGGCCGAGCACGAAGGGCAGCCGGAGCAACACCTGCCAAGCCCGCGCCAGACTCTTGCGGCGCTTGTGCAATTCCGGCTCGGGGGTGACATCGGCTACGGATGACGGCGGATCGGCAACGGGCAGCGCCTCCGGCGGCAGGCCCGCAGTCTGCGGCACGCGCGCTTCAAGGAACAGAACCGGACGCCGGATCAGCCGGAAGATCACCCACTCCGCGCAGAGCGCGCAGCCAAACACCAGCGCCAGCTTCCAGGCAATCTCGATCAGGAGATTGTAGGCCGCGGGATCATTGGCGGTCCGCACGAACCAGTAATAGAAGGCCGGAAAGTGCGTAAGCGTCCGCGCCATGCCCGCGATCTCGCGCGAGATCTCGCCAATCTCCTCCGACACGGTAAGCAGAAGCTGCGCGCCGAGCCCGTCGGCCGAGAGCGGGATCGGCGATTTCTGCTCTGGCGGCGGCGCAGGCTGCGGTTGACCAGACGCATTTGCGATCGCACGCAACGTGTCGATCATCTGCGCGCGCTTCTGATCGTCCTGGAGGGTTTCGAGCGCGCGCTTTGCCTCGTCCGGGGACAGCGCGGTAGCACGGCTGGTGGGCGGCGCAGGCGGCTCGGCACGGGCGCCGGAGAGAGATGAGATTGCGAGGAAGAAGATGGCAGCGAGAAGCGCCGGGGCAAGCTTATGCGACACGAGGATTCCTTGGAAAAAGAAGATGCGCCGGCGGAATCGGAATCGTCACCACCGAAGCGCATGCGTCATGTCGGATGCGGCTATTCGCCCGGCTGCTGTGTCGGAAGTTTGCCGATGCGGCGACATTCTCTTGGCATTTGCCGCGCGATGCGGATCGGGAACTGGGAGGATGTTCAGTCAAAGTGTCATGGAGAAGAGCGAATTGGGTTGCGGTGCGCGCACAGACATCTCCCTCACTCCGGGAGTCGGCCCGGAATGACGGCGAGGAGGAGAAGAGGGAACGCGGATATCATGGCATTCATGCCCGCTGCCACGTCAGGGCATCCCGGACGATAAGCGCGTTGCAAAAAAACAGCGCCGGGCAGGTAGGGGCTCTGCCTGACTGATGCAGCCCTCTAAACCTTGACCCGGCGTGCCGTTCGCGGTTTTTGCCGCTATGCGATAGTCCGAACGAGCTCCATCGCACTTAACGCGGCTGGATTTGCGGAGGTGGCGTCATAGACCTCCCCTTGCTCTTGTAGTGGACGTTAGGTGTCGCATAGTTGCGACCGCCTGGATGGTCCTCCCGTGACACAAAACTGTCAAGCGGGATCAATGGCCTTGAAATCACATTTGAACATTCCATCCCTGCAGCGACAGATTGGCCATCGCGGAAGGTTCCCCTCACCCGGATGTCGCAATCCGATCTCCCGGCAAGCGGGACGAGGTGAAACGCCCGCAATCAAGCGAACGCAGCCGCATCACTGCTTTTCGCTCGCCTTCCCTTCCCGCTCCAGCGCCTTTCGCACTTCATTGAACTCCTCCAGCGAGGCCTTGTCGGCGCGCGGAAAGCGCAGATCGAGCCGCTCGAGCGCCGCGACGATCACCGAGCCGATTACGACGCGCGCGAACCATTTGTGGTCGGCGGGCACGACATACCACGGTGCATGAGGCGTGGCTGTGTGGCGCACGATGTCCTGGTACACCGCCTGATAGCGCGGCCACAGCGCGCGCTCCTTGATGTCGCCCAGAGAGAACTTCCACTGCTTGGACGGATCTTCCAGCCGGCCGAGGAAACGCTCGCGCTGCTCCTCCTTCGAGAGGTTGAGGAAGAACTTCAGCACCGCGGTGCCGTTGCGCGCGAGATAGCGCTCGAAGGCGGAGATGTCCTCGAACCGCTCTTTCCAGATGTTCTTTGTCACGAGCTTTTGCGGCAGCTTCTCCTTGGCGAGGATCTCCGGGTGCACGCGTGTCACCAGGCATTCCTCGTAATGGGAGCGGTTGAAGATGCCGATATGGCCGCGCTCGGGCAGTGCGAGCACATGGCGCCAAAGGAAATCGTGATCGAGTTCGTTGCTGCTCGGCTGCTTGAATGCGTGGACCTCGCAGCCCTGCGGGTTGATGCCTTCGAAGATCGCCTTGATCGCGGAGTCCTTGCCGCCCGCATCCATGCCCTGGAGCACGATCAGCAGCGACCAGCGATCCTGGGCGTACAGCTTCTCCTGAAACTCCGCGAGGCGCTTCTTGTTGGCCTCGAGAATCCCCCGCGCCTCTTCCTTGTCGAGATCGCCCTTCGCGTCGGTCTTGTGCGCCTTGAGATGAAACTTGCCGGATCCATCGTAGCGGAATGGCGTGATGTAACGGTCAAGCTCCTGGGCGAGCGATTTGGACGGCTTCTTGCTCATGAGCGCGGGGCACCTTGCGTTGCGGCTTCAATCGGTCGAGCACGCTACCAAGGATACCCTTGGGAAGGAATATGATGAAAATGACGAGCAACACGCCATAGACGAGGTTGTCCCAGCCGACCGCCCTGGTGCCGAAGCCGATCCGCAAGGTCTCAGCCAGCAAAATGGTGATGACCGCCCCAACAGTCGGCCCCAGCGAAACGAACAGGCCGCCGACAATGGCGGCGAACACCATCTGGAGCGACACAGCGATGCCGCTGACGGTGTCGGGCGTGATGAACATCTGGTACTGGCAGTAGATCGCGCCCGCCAGCGCCGTCATCAGCGCGCTGATCAGCGTGATCTTCAGCTTCTCCGCCGTGACGTTGACGCCCGCGGCCGCCGCAGCATCCTCATCCTCCGAGATCGCTTCCAGCGCGTAACGGCTCATGCTGCGGTCGATCAAGTGCCAGACAACGATGCCCACGAGCCATACACCAAGCGCGATCAGGTACCAGGTCGTCTTGTCGTCGAATTGCAGCGCCAGCAGCTTGTTGCCCGACGTGCGGCTTGGCGTGTAGCCGAGCGAGCCGCCGGTATAGTCGCGCGTCGCCGTGATGACCTGGAGCACGATGCCGGAGAGCGCCAGCGTCACCAGCACGAAATAGTGCCCGGTGATGCGGAAGCGGAAGCAGGGATAGCCGACGATCAGCGCCAGCACGCCGGCGGCAACCATGCTGACCGGGATGCCGATCCAGGGCGACAAGCCCACGTGGTTCCACAGCAGCGCGGTGACATAGGCACCGATCCCCATGAAGCCGCCATGGCCGAGCGAGACGAGGCCGAACCGTCCCATCATCGACCACGATGTATAGGCGAACGACCAGATCAGGATCAGCACCAGGATGTGCAGGTGATAGGGATCGCGATAAACGAAAGGCAGCGCGACGAGCGCCGCCAATCCTACCGTCCACGCCGCAAGCCGGCCCTGCCCCATCATCGGCGCCTCGCAAACAGGCCCGCGGGCCGGATGAACATCATGACGATGAAGAAGGCGAAGGCGAGCACGTAGCCCCATTCGAGGTCGGAGAACAGGCCGCCGAGCGAGATGATCTCGGCAAAGACGAACGCGGCGATGAAGCCTCCGATGAAATTGCCGAGTCCGCCGAGCACGCAGATCAGGAAGGTGATCGGGCCGAATGAGAGGCCGACGAAGGGATGCACGTCATATTGCAGCACCAGCAGGCACGCTGCGAGCCCGGCGAGCGCGCCGCCGAGCGCGGACGTGACGAGATAAATGCGCCTGGTGTCGACGCCCATCAGCGCCATGATCTGCCGGTCCTGGGAAATGGCGCGGATCGCGGTGCCGGTGAAGGTGCGGGTCATGAACAGATAGACCGCGATCATGCCGACCAGCGCGGCCAGAAAGGACAGCAGCCGCGCGTAGCTGAAATTCATCTCGCCGAAGGCCAGCACCGGCAGGCGGATGCCGAGATTGCGGAAGTCGATGCCGAAGGCAACGGTGGCAAAGCTCTGGAGCACGAACAGCACTCCACCCGTCGCGAGCAGCTGATTGATCGGCGGCGCGGTCAGCAATGGTGCGATCACGAGGTAGTGCAGCGCGGCGCCGAGGATCGCGACGAGCATGATGGTGAACGGCGCCGCAATGAAATAGCTGAGGCCGTAGTACTGCACCATGAAATACATGGCGTACATGCCGATCATGACGAGCTCGGCATAACAGATCCAGGTCACGTCGATGACGCCGAAGATCAGATTGAGCCCGAGCGCGAGCAGCGCCAGCACGCCACCGAGCAGGATGCCGTTGATCACGGCCTCCAGCAGGTAGACGTCGAAAATCTCCAGGTATGCCTGCATGCTCGCGTCCGTTCCCTCATACCCCGAGATAAGCTTCCTTGACGGTGTCGCTCGCCAGCATCTCGGCCGAGGTGCCGGTCGCCCTGATCGTGCCGGCCTCGATCAGATAAGCGCGATCGACCACACGCAGCACCTGCTGCACGTTCTGCTCGACGATCAGCACCGTCAGCCCGCGCGCGCGGATGCGCTTGACGAGTTCGAACACCTGCTGCACCACGACGGGCGCCAGCCCTGCGGATGGCTCGTCGAGCAGCAAGAGCTTTGGATTCGACATCAAGGCGCGGCCGATCGCGCACATCTGCTGCTCGCCCCCGGACATGGTGCCGGCCATCTGCTGGCGGCGTTCCTTCAGGCGCGGGAACAGATCGAACACGACCTCCAGCCGCTCGACATAGTGGTCGCGCGCCTCCTTCATGAAGGCGCCCATCTTCAGATTGTCGTCGACGGAGAGCTGCGGAAACAACCGGCGGTTCTCCGGCACATGCGCGATGCCCAGGCTGACGATCTTGTGCGGTGGTGTTGCGACGACGTCGACGCCTTCCATGGCGATCGACCCGCGCGATGGACGAATCAGGCCGGAAATGACGCGCATCAGGGTTGTCTTGCCGGCGCCGTTCGGACCGATGACGCCAACGGCCTCGCCGGCCTTCACGTCGAGATCGACGTTGAACAGCGCCTGGAATGTGCCGTAACCGGCGTTGATGGACCGAAGCTCCAGCATCGCTAGCCTCCGGCGCGGCGGCGCGCTTCGGCGGCCGCAGCTTGCGTCGTCTCGGCATCGGTGCCGAGATAGACCTCGATGACGCGCGGATCGCCGGCGACCGCGCTCGGCAGCCCCTCGGAGATCTTCTCGCCGTGGTCGAGCACCATGACGCGATCGACGACGCGCATCAACACGCCCATGATGTGCTCGACCCAGATGATGGTGATGCCGAGCTCGTCGCGGATGTTGCGCAGCATATCGGCCGCCTGGTCCATCTCGGCGTCGTCGAGGCCGCCGAGACTCTCGTCGGCGAGCAATAGTTTCGGCGCAGTCGCAAGCGCCTTTGCCAGTTCGAGCTTCTTCAGGCCGGCCGCACCCAGGCCATCAACACTGGCATGGCGATCCGCCGGCAAGCCCACCATCGCCAGCGACCGCTCGGCGGCCTCCTCGGCTTTGGCGCGGCTGTGGCGCCCCTGACCGTAGAATCCGGCGAGCGCGACGTTCTCGAAGATGGTCAGGCGGCGGAACGGCCGCGGAATCTGGAAGGTGCGGCCGATGCCGCGGTTGATGATTCGGTGCGGCGCGAGACCCGCGATCTCGTGCCCGGCGAACAGGATCGATCCGGAAGTGGGGGCCAGCGTGCCGGAGAGCATGTTGAAGATCGTGCTCTTGCCCGAACCATTCGGGCCGATCAGGCCGAGGATCTCGCCCTGATCGACCCTGAATGACACGTTGTTGACGGCGGTGAAGCCGCCGAATCGCTTCACCAATCCGCTGACTTCCAGCACAGCCGCTCTCCGCCGCTACTGGTTGCTGTAGGTGGTGCCCTTCGGCAGCGGCAGCACGGCCTCGCGCTGCGCCTGGCTCTTGGGCCACACCACATGGGACTTGTCGTCGAGATACTGGATCACGACCGGGAACGAGCGCTCGTTTTGGCCCGCCATTGGCGTGCCCTCGCCGTAGAACTTGACGCCGAAGCCGAGCATCGTGCCGCCCTCGGGAATGTCGATATCGAGCGCGGCCTTGCGCAGCGCGTCGGGATCGACCCCGCCATACTTCTTGATCGCGCGCGGCAGCACGTCGGCCATGAAGACGTAGGTGTTGGACGCGCCGATGCCGACATGGGCCGAGCGGATGGCGACTCCCGGCCTGATCTTGTCGAACTCCTCGCCAACCATCTTGATCACGGCCGGGAGCTTCGGATCCATGGTCTTCTGGTTGGCGAGCCAGATCGAGATCGGGTCGGCGTTAAAGATGTACGTAGCGTCCGCGCCCATGCCCTCCTTCAGCTTCTCGTAGACACCGTAACCCGCGCCATGCCCCATCAGTGCGCCGAACTTCAGTCCCTGCTCGCGGGCTTGGCGCAACAATAGCGTGATGTCGGGATTGTAACCGGTGTGGAAGATCACGTCGGGCTTGGCGCGCTTCAGCTTGGTGACCAGCGCCGATAGATCCGGCGCGGTGGCCGAATAGCCTTCCTTCATCACCACATTGAAGCCAGCCTTCTTCGCGCCGGCCTCGTTGCCCTTAGAGACGTCGACTCCATAGGCGCCGTCCTCGTGGATGATGGCGACGCGCAGATCCTTCGGCTCCTTGCCGAACTTCGCCTTGGCGTTCTGCGCGATGAAATCCATCGTCATCATGCCGAACTGGTCGCCGCTCGCCTGCGGTCGGAACACGTATTTGTAACCCTTCTCGTTGAACACGGCCGACGAGATGCAGGTCGTCATCCACATGAACTTCTTGAGCTGCTCGACGCGGGCCGCGACCGGCACGCATTGCGCCGAGGAGAAGAAGCCGAGCACCATGTCGACCTTCTCCTGTTCGAGCAGGCGGACGGATTCGTTGATGGCGATGTCGGGCTTGCTCTGCGCATCGGCGTAGACCGCCTCGATCTTGTAGCCCTCGACGCCGGTCTTGGCGAAATGGTCGAGGATGATCTTTGCACCGACATAGTTGAGCTCGGACCCGCCGCCTGCGAGCGGTCCGGTCAGGTCGAACACCACGCCAATCTTGATCTTCTTCTCCTGAGCCTGTGCCGAAGCCATCAAGCCCGTCGCGGTAATCGCGACCAACAGCCCACGTACCAATCGGGCAGCCATGCGCAGGCGCATCAAAACCTCCCTGGACGATTGTGCATTGCATTCGTCTTGCTTTTGGCTTTTGCCCATCACATGGGCTGAGCGAAGCGATGTCAAGCCTCGCGCGTCAGCGCGAGGCGAACTGCTGCGCGACGAAGGCCGTGACAAATCGCGGCATGGACGGCGTCAGATCGCTCGTCTCGCGCACGAGATGAATGGCCGACAACTCCGGCTCGGCCTCGCGCGCGAGACTGGCTTCGATCCGGACGCGAGCGGCCTCGCCCGGTACATCCAGGTTGAGAACCTGGATCATTGCAATCGTGGGGCCGGTAACCACGCAGTGCCAGTCCGGCTGAGCCCGGTAGTCGCCGGCGGTCAGGCCGGTCTCCTCCGCGATCTCCCGGACGACGCTGCCGGGAATGTCGAGCGCGTCGTCCTTGACGTCGTCGAGATCCGGCGTGCCAGAGGGGAAGTAAATGCGGCCCGCGTTGGCAGTGTGCTGCCCCATCTCGCCCATCACGAAGGCGCCGTCCGAAGCAAGCAGCGCGCCCATGCCAAAGCCGTTGAACACGGCAGGATCAGGAAAGCCCCAGTCGCGCCAGGCAAGAAAACTCGCGAAATCGGTCTCGAAATAGGTCGCGGAAAGATGGCCGCCCGTGAAAACGGCATCGCGCCCGAGCAGGACGCGGCCGTTCCATATCTTCGGCCGCTCGCGCTGCTTCTCGGCGAAATGCGCCGCGATCTCGGCCCGACGCTCCTCGGCGAACGGCCAAACGCTCGGCCTCACGGCAAGGTCAAGCGTCGTGACGCGATGGATGACCGGTGACGTCATGACGCCTGACTACAATGCCAAAGCGTCAGTTATTTGGCGCTCCCCGTGGTCTTCTTGGCCTGCTCGACGTACTTGTTGGTAAAAGTCTTGCTGACGTCGATCTTGGCGTTGGCCACGTCAGGCGAGCCGACGCTGAATACAGCGAGCACGGCGTCCGCGCCCTTCGGGTCCATCTTGCCGGTCTGCGAGAACATCGGGATCGTGTTCTTCAGCGCGGCAAGATAGAGATCCTTGTTCTTGCCGACCGTCTCCTCCGGCATCTTCGCCATGATCTCCTCGGGCGAGTGCGAGTGGATCCAGGCGAGCGTGCCCAGGATCGCATTGGTGAGCGCCTGCACCTCCTTCTCGTGACCGTTGACCCAGGCCGCGGTCGAGTACAGTGCACCGCCCGGATATTCGCCGCCGAACGTCTCGAGCGTGTCCTTCTGCGTGCGGGTGTCGCTGAGGATGCGCAGGTCCTTGTGGCTGCCCTGGAGCACGGTGACGGAGGGATCGAGCATGACGGCTGCGTCGATCTGCCCCTGCTCCATCGCGGCGACCGCGGTGGCGCCAAGGCCGACGCCGATCACCGCAGTGCCGGCGGGATCAAGGCCGTTCTTCTTGAGCATGTATTTGAGGAAGAAGTCGGTGGAGGAGCCGGGCGCACTGACACCGACCTTCCTGCCGGCAAGGTCCTTGATCGACTTGATTTCGTTGGTGTGCGCCGGCGAGACCACCAACACGAGGCCGGGATAGCGGTCATAGACCACGAAGGCCTGGAGCTCCTGCTTCTTGGCGGCCAGATTGACGCAATGATCGAAATAGCCGGAGACGACGTCAGCGCTGCCGCCGAGCACGGCCTTCAGCGCATCCGAGCCGCCCTTGAGGTCGACCAATTCGACACTGAGGCCGGCCTTGTCGTACTCGCCGAGCTGCTTGGCCAGCACCGTCGGCAGATAGCACAGGCAGGAGCCGCCGCCGACTGCGATGGTGATCTTGCTTTGCGCCGCGGCAAGGCCGGTGGTGAGCGTCAGTGCGAGCAGCGCACCGGCGAGCCTGGCAATCGTGTTCTTCATTGGTTTCCTCCGTTCGGCTGGCGGCACCATAGAGCAGCGGGACTGGCTTGAGAAGCATGGCTTAAGGCAGCGGCCATCGGCCTTTCGGCGCAATAGCATGGGCGCACAACAACAATTTTGTGAGGGGGAGGATCATCCATGAATCGCTTTGCAGTCGGGCCGTCGATCGCCACAGCCTTTGAAGCCCGGCGATCTCGTCATCATCCCGAAGCGGCCGCCGCATGGCGGCACCAAGCCGATCAGCGGTCAGGTCAAGGCGATCGCGATCAAGACGCCGCCGCAGGCCCCGACGACACCAAGCTCTTGGATTGAGCTCTTGCTTTCACCTCTCCCGCTTGCGGGAGAGGTCGGCGCAAAGCGCCGGGTGAGGGTTCTCTCCTCTTGGGGGCTCTCGCTGCGGAGGCACCCCACCCCAGCCCTCCCCCGCAAGCGTAGGCCTATCGCATATGACAGCGGGAGGCTGCCGGATGAGCTCGGCCTGCATGGTTCGAGACGCCCGCTTTGGCGGGCTCCTCACCATGAGGGTCTAATATCTCGCCGCAAAACGCGACCTCATCCTGAGGGCCCGCCGTAGGCGGGCGTCTCGAAGGATGGGCCGCAAGCAAGCTGCCCGCCACGCTTTTCCTCATATGCGATAGCCCTGCCCGCAAGCGGGAGAGGGAGCGCACCTTGGGTGTGGCTCGCAATCAGAAACCAATTTTCATCGTGCTCAGCCCCGTCCATCCGACGCGGTCGGCCGCCACACCAGCAAACGCCGCTCCACCAGCGAGACCCCGAAATCGATCAGGATGACGAAGGCCGACAGCACGAACATGCCGGCGAACACGCCGGCGACGTCGAACACGCCTTCGGCCTGCTGGATCAGATAGCCGAGACCTGCGGCCGATCCCAGATACTCGCCGACGACCGCGCCGACCACGGCAAACCCGACCGAGGTGTGCAGCGAGGAGAACATCCAGGACAGCGCCGAGGGCCAATAGACGTGCTGCATCAGCTGCCGCTCGCTCATCCCCAGCATGCGGCCGTTATCCAGGATGGTGCGGCTGACCTCCTTGACGCCCTGATAGACGTTAAAGAACACGATGAAGAAGACCAGCGTCACGCCGAGCGCGACCTTGGACCAGATGCCGAGGCCCAGCCACAGCGCGAAGATCGGCGCCAGCACGACGCGCGGTAGCGCGTTGACCATCTTCACGTAAGGATCGAACACCGCAGCAACCAGCGGCTGGCGTGCGAACCAGAAGCCGATCAGCACGCCGCCGATCGATCCGATCACGAAGGCCAAAATCGATTCCACCAAGGTGATCCAGAGGTGCTTCCAGATCACGCCGGAAGAAAACCATTTGACGATCTGGCTGAATACGTCGACCGGGTTCGAGAAGAAGAACGGCGGCAGCAAAACCTTGCCGAATATGGGAACAGTCGAGAGCAATTGCCACAGCACGAGACAGACGACCGCGACCAGCACTTGCAGCGAGAGCAACGTCACGCGCGTCATCAGACCGCCTCCGCCGCTTGCGTGGATTGCGCGTAGCCCTTCATCACCTCATCCTTGAGCACGCTCCAGATCTCGCGATGAAGCGCATGGAACTCCTTTTCCAGCCGCACTTCGAAGATGTCGCGCGGGCGCGGCAGCGTCACAGACCAGTCGCCGATGATGCGCGAGGACGGCCCGGCTGACATGATCACCACACGGTCGGCGAGCGCGATCGCCTCTTCCAGATCATGGGTCACGAACAGCACGGCCTTGCGGTCGGCGTTCCAGAGATCGAGCAGCAGATTGCCCATCACCTGACGCGTCTGCGCATCGAGCGGCCCGAACGGCTCGTCCATCAAGAGGATCTTTGGATCGCGGATCAGCACCTGCGCCAGTGCCACGCGCTTGCGCTGGCCGCCCGAGAGCATGTGCGGATAGCGATTAGCAAACGCCCCGAGACCCACCGAAGTCAGCCATTTCTGCGCGCGCGGAAGCGCCTCGGCGCGCGGGGTGCCCCTGACTTCCAGCCCGATCGCGACGTTGTCGAGCGCAGTTTTCCAGGGGAACAGTGCATCCGCCTGGAATAGATAGCCGGCATCCCGGTTCAGCCCTGCGAGCGGCCGGTCGAACACGTTGACGCTGCCGGCGGCGGGCCTCAAGAGGCCGGCCGCAACGTTGAGCAGCGTCGATTTTCCACAGCCGGTCGGCCCGACGATGGCGACGAACTCGCCCTGCGCCACCGTGAGATGGGCCTTCTCCACCGCGGTGTAGACCCGCCCGTCCCCCAGCCGGAACGCGACTTTGGCATCCTCAAGGGCCACTGCCGTGGGCATTGTCATGTGTTTCCTCCGAACCCGGATGATGCCTTAGCCTCTGGCGCGGGCAAGTTCAATGAACCGGCCAAGCGTGCTATGCATGGGGTCTTGCCATCCCCGCCGTCCATGGGCGGATCAGCGAAGTGAGCCCCGCCCGATGCATTCCAGGCCGATGATTGGCTATGCGCGTGTCAGCAAGAGCTTCGGCCCCACCAAGGCCGTGGACGACGTGTCGCTGGACATCGCCGAGGGCGAGTTTGTGGCCGTCGTCGGCAGCTCGGGCTCGGGGAAGACGACACTGCTGCGGCTCGCCAATCGGCTGATCGAGGTCGATGGGGGCACGATCACGGTCGAGGGCGAGGACGTGCACAACATCAATCCCGTCGCGCTGCGGCGGCGGATCGGTTACGTCTTCCAGAGCGGCGGACTATTCCCACATCTGAGCGTCGCCGACAATATCGGGATCACGCCAAAGCTGCTCGGCGCGCCCGCGGCCGACATCGTGACGCGCGTCGACGAGCTGCTCGAGCTCGTGCAGCTCGACCGCAGCGCGCATCGCGACCGTCTGCCCGAGACGCTCTCCGGCGGCCAGCGCCAGCGCGTCGGCGTGGCACGGGCACTTTCGGCACGCCCCCGCATCGTGCTGATGGACGAGCCATTCGGCGCGCTGGATCCCCTCACCCGCGACGCGCTCGGCGAAGATTTTCGCGAACTGCATCGCAAGCTCGGTCTGACCACCGTGATGATCACCCATGACATGACGGAAGCCATTTTGCTTGCCGACCGAATCGCAGTGATGCGCAGCGGGACGCTGCTTGCGCAGGGCACCCCGGCGGAACTCACGGAGAGCGGCGACGATTACGTGCTGGAGCTGTTGCGGACGCCACGGCGCCAGGTCGAGCGGCTGAATGCGCTGTTGCCACAGAGCGGTGCGGCATGAGCTTCATCGGCGATCCGCGTTGGGGCGAGGCGCTGTCGCATCTGCCCGACTATCTCGGTAACCACGTGCGCGTGAGCCTCGCCGCGCTGGCGCTCGGCTTGATTGTCAGCCTGCCGCTGGCAATCCTGACGCGCAACCGCCCCGCGCCGCGCGGCGTCCTGCTCGCGCTCGCCAGCATCGTGCAGACCGTGCCGGGACTGGCGCTGCTCGCGCTGTTCTACCCGCTGCTGCTGGCGGCGGCGTCCGTGTCGCTCGCCTTGTTCGGCGCCTCCTTCTCCGCGTTCGGCTTCCTGCCCGCGATGCTGGCGCTCGCGCTTTATTCGATGCTGCCGGTGCTGCGCAACGGCATCACCGGCTTGAACGGCATCGACCCGGCGCTGATCGAAGCCGCCAAAGGCGTCGGCATGACCGCACGACAATCTCTGGTCATGGTCGAGCTGCCGCTGGCGCTGCCGGTGATGATGGCCGGCATCCGCACCGCCGCAGTCTGGGTGATCGGCACCGCGACACTGTCGACACCGATCGGGCAGACCAGCCTCGGCAACTACATCTTCGCCGGGCTCCAGACCCAGAACTGGGTGTTCGTGCTGTTCGGCTGCGTCGCCTCGGCGCTGCTGGCGCTCGCCGTCGATCAACTGCTCGGCCTGATCGAGAATGGACTGCGCCTGCGCAGCCGCCTGCGCTCCGGGCTCGGTGCCGCGGGCATCCTGGCGTTGGTAGCGGCAACGCTGGTGCCGTGGGTGGCGCGTTCATCGCCGGGATACGTGGTCGGCGCCAAGACCTTTGCCGAGCAATATGTGCTCTCGGCCCTGCTCAGGGAGCGCCTGCAGGCGTCCGGTCTCCCCGCCACTGCGCGCTCCGGCCTCGGTTCGAGCGTCATCTTCGGTGCGCTGAAGGCCGGCGACATCGATCTCTACGTCGATTATTCCGGCACGCTCTGGGCCAACCAGCTGCACCGTACGGATATCAAGCCACGCGCGGAGCTGCTCGCGGAGCTGAAGGCCTCACTCGCCAAGGAAAACGTCACCTTGCTCGGTGAGCTCGGCTTCGAGAATGCCTATGCGCTGGTGATGCCGAAGCAGCGCGCCGAGGCACTCGGCATCCATAGCATTGCCGATCTCGTCGGGCATGCATCGACGATGTCGATCGCCGGGGACTACGAGTTCTTCTCGCGGCCCGAATGGGCGGCGCTGCAGAAGGCGTATGGCCTTCAGTTCCGCGCCCAGCGCCAAATGCAGCCGGACTTCATGTATGCAGCGGTCGCCAGCGGCGAAATCGACGTGATCGCCGGCTACACCAGCGACGGGCTGATCGCGAAATACGATCTCGTGGTGCTCGACGATCCCAGGAACGCCATTCCGCCTTACGATGCAATCCTGTTGCTGGCGCCGAAGCGCACCGGGGACGAGCAATTGCAAGCGGCACTCAAGCCGCTGCTCGGCAAGATCGACATCACCACGATGCGCGAGGCGAATTTGCGCGCGGCCGGCAATGACGCGACCTCATCACCAGATGCGGTGGCGAAGTGGCTGTGGGGGAAGATCGGAAAGCAGTAGAGACATGCCGTTCGTTCAGTGTCGTCCTGGCGAAGCGCGTCAGTGCACTAAAGTCCCCGGATCATCCCCGCATTGATCAGCAGCCGGTTGAGCCGCTTCGCCTCGGCGCCATCCTTGCAGCCGTAGAAAATACCCCTGCAGCGGAGCATGATCTCCTTCTGCTCGGCGAAGGACGGGTCGAGCGGGATGCCGGCGGCTTCCTGGATCACCAGCGGCAGATAGGGACCGTCGACCGTGTCCATCACCGCATCGCTCTTCACCGGCTCGAAATTGACGGCATCGATCGCGTAATAGGTCCCATAGAGGCGCGGATCGTATGCATCGAGCTTCTTGCCGAGGCCGCCTTCGTCGAGCCCGGGCTCGAGGATCTGCGGTGCGAACTCCGGCTGATGGTCGCCGTAGCGCACGATCAGGAAGGGCTCCCCTGGAAAGGTCTTTTTCAGGCCGGCGATGAAGGTCCTGTACTGCTCGGCGCTGATGGCTTGCCCGCGCAGATATTCGTCGATGGAGGGCGTATTGCCAGGCGCGCGCCAGTTCGGCATCAGCTCGGGGCGGAAGCGCGTTTCCCATGGGAAATGATTGGCGCCGAGATAGATGAAGGTGAACAGTGGCTTGTTCGGCGACCGCGTTCCCATCAACTGCAGCGCCTTGTCGTAGAAGAAGCCGTCCGGCTCGACATCCTTTGCGCCGAGATCCTTGGCGTCATAGAAGCGCTCGATGCCGGTGGTGAGCTGAAAGCTGCGTGCGCTCATGAAGGCGCCATAGGCGGGATAGAGCGACATCGTATCATAGCCGCAGCGGCGTAGCGCCAGCGGCAGGCCCCGCTCGACGCGGCCCGTCGCGATGCGCGTCACGAAATAGGCGAAGCGGCCGAACGAGCGCGACGAGAGGCCGGCGAGCACGTTGTACTCGGTGAACCAGCTCGGCCCGCCATTGCTCTCGGCCAAGAAGGTGCGCTGCTTGCCGTCGTAGGATTTGAAATGGCTGCCATAGCCCGGCGGCACCTTGATGCCTTGAGCAGCGCGGATGTCGAAACTCGACTCATCATGGATCATGATGATGTTCGGCCGACGGCCCGCGGGATGACAGGCATCAACCAGCGGCATGTTGAGCCGCTCGTTGGTCGACGCCGCCGATTCCATGAAGCCATATTGCGCGAAGTCGGAGACCGCACTGACACCGGAGCGGAAGAACTTCGAGAGATAGCCGTCGTCGTAATAGCCGCGCCAGGCCTCGTCCGGATGATAGAGCGAATAGCCAACGAGCGCGGCGAGACAAGCGAGCTTGCAGGCGAGCGCCGGCAGACGGCGGATGCGGAACGGATCGAGCCACCACAGCGCATACATCAGCGGCAGCGTGACGAAGCCGGTCAGGATCACCGACCAGCGCAGGTTCGGGAAAATCGTGAACAGGAACGCGACCGTGTCGCGGTCGATCATCATCAGGTCGATGAAGTTTGCGGTCATCTGCACGACGTCGTGCTTGAGCCGTGACAACAGCACGAGCACGACGACCATGGTCAGCGACAGCGCGCCCGAAAGCGCAGGCCGCCGCAGCAGCGTGATCCAGAAGAAGTTGAGGATGCCCCAGGCCAGCACGAAGGACAGCCGCGCGCCGAAATCGGTCTCGGTCTCGTACATCAGGGCCAGGGCTGCGAGATGCGGCGCGGCAACCGCAAGCAGGCGCCAGATGCCGAGCGCGGCAACGCTCGCCAGAACGGCGGTGGCGGCAGAGGGACCTGGATTGGGCGCGGACGCCATCGACAACACGCAACAGCTGGTCCGGCGGGCTAATGCCGAGCCTGTCAGACCGGCCTGCGGCGTTCGGCGCAGCCGGAAGTCTGCACCGTGTCATAAAACTGTAATTGAACGGTCATCGACAAGCAACGCAGGTCGCGGTCCGACCTTCGCTTAATGTTAGTGACGAGCGAATGGGCCGCACAGGCCAGGGCGCTAGCGCTTGGTGATCCCTGCAATGAACAGATCGATCACCCCTTCCGCCATCCGCTCGATCTCGCCCTCCTCCACACCCCAGCGCTGAAAGTGGCCATCGAGCTTCATCCTAGCAAAACCGTACACCAGGGCACGGCCGGCAATCTGGATGCGCTTGAGGTCGTCCGACCGCAGCAGGCCCTGCTCCGCCGCGTCAGCCAGCATTCGCTCCGTCAGCGCGATCAATTCGGAATTGTCGCGCGTCAGTTCGGCCGAACTGCCATGGGCGAAGTAGCTCCCGGTCGAGATGATCTCGAAATGCGCGGGATTGCGCATCGCCCAGCGCAAGTAAGCGAGGCCGAAGGCGCGGAAGCGAGCCAGTGGCTCTGCCGGCGACGCCTGGCCCAGCGCCGCCTCGATCTCGGTGCGGAAGCGCTGCTGCGCTTCCTCGGCCGCCGCCGCCATTAGCGCATCGCGGGTGGGGAAGTGCCGGAATGGCGCCCCAGGCGACACCGCAGCGCGGCGCGCCGCCTCGCGGACCGAGACCTTGGCGCCCTCGGCCGCCAGTTGCAGCGCAGCGTCGATCAGGACGCGGCGGAGGTCTCCGTGGTGGTAGGGCCGGGCCTCGGCCGCGCTGCGGCCGCGGCGAAGCTTGGGTGTGGGGCCGGTGGGCATGAAGCTTTCTAGCATCACCCTAACGTGAATGTAATCAGCGATTACACCATTGACGACCACGCGGCCCCGAAATGTAATCGATGATTACATAACGGGGAGACATCACTATGCCGCAACGTCAAAGCTGGTTCGAGGGCTGGCGGCTGCTTGCCGCCCTCGCCTTGAGCCTCATCGCCTTGAGCCTGTGGATTGCATCGATGCGGCAGTTCGAGATCGACGGCGTGCGCATGGTGATCCGGTTTACGGCACGAAGCTCGCTCATTCTGTTCTGCCTCGCCTTCGGCGCCGCTTCGCTGGCGCGGCTTTGGCCCAATGGCTGGACACGCTGGCAGTGCCGCAACCGGCGCTACCTGGGCCTGAGCTTCGCGGCCTCCCATGCCATCCACGCGGTTGCGATCGTCGCATTCACCAAAATGGATCCTGCCGGCTTCGCGGAGGCCACCTCGGCCGCCTCCTACATCTTCGGCGGCATCGGCTATGCCTTCATCATCGCCATGAGCACGACCTCATTCGACCGCACGGCCGCACTGATCGGGCCACGCGCTTGGCGCGCATTGCACCTCACAGGTGGCTACTATCTCTGGTTCCAGTTCATGGTGTCGTTCGGTAAGCGCGTCCCGGCTATGCCGCTCTATGCCGCATTCCTCATTCCGCTGCTCGCCGTGATGGCCCTGCGGCTGATCGCGATGGCCGCCCATCCGCGCGGACGGATTGCCGAGGCAAGCTGAGCGCCAGGCTCAGCCCTGCGGCAGCAGCCCGAGCCGCTTGGCGATGATGCGGTCCAGCGTCCGCTTCGGCAACACAGCCCCGATCAGATAGCGCAGCCGGTCCGGCGTGATCTGGTAGCGCACCTTGGGACTCGAGGCCGTCAACGCCTCGAACACGATTTCGGCGATCCGCTCGGCGGGCAAGCCCTTTGCGCCGAGCTCCATCATGAAGGCCATGACCTTGTTGAGGGCAGGCAGATAGGGCGAGTTCTGGTAGACTGAGAGATCGATCTGCTCGGCCTTGCTCCAGATCGGCGTCTTCACCGCGCCGGGGCGACGATGATCACGTCGATACCGAACAGCATCAGCTCGCGCCGCAGGCTCTCCGACAATCCCTCGATGGCATGCTTGGAGGTGCAGTAGGGCGCCGACAGCGGGTTGCCGTTCTTGCCTGCGACCGAGCTGATCATCACGATCCGCCCCTTCGGTCCCTTCAGCGACGGGTCGGCGCCGAGCAGCGGTCCGAACGCCTGCGTGGCGATGACGGGGCCAATGACGTTGATGTCCATCTGGCGGCGGAAATCATCGGCCGATAGTTCGAGGACGGGTCCGGCGACCGCAATGCCGGCATTGTTGACGAGGCCGGCCAGCGTCTAACCGCCCAGCGCCTCACGCACCTGGCGCGCAGCCGCCAGCACGGCGGCCTCGTCGGTAACGTCGAACAGCAGCGGCGTGAAATTGGCGCCGAACTCCCCTTTGAGCCGGTCGGCGTCGGCCTGTTTGCGGACGCTGCCGAAGACGCGATAGCCGCGCCCGATCAGAAATTTTGCCGTGGCCCAGCCAATGCCGGTGGACGCGCCGGTGACAACGACAGATCGCATGGCCTTCTCACCTCGAGTTCCCGGGATCATGCAGGAGGAAGGTGGCGGTGCGCAATGCCGCCCAGCTCTCAGGCCGACGCAGCAGAACTTGGTTCTTAAGATGAAGCGGCGCGCAACGTCGCGAAATGAAGATTGATTGCATCCTGAAAACGCGGATGAAGAGCCGAATCGTTGACTCTGAAGACGCTGCGCTTTTAGCGATCGCGACTTTCTGAAAAAATTCTGAAAACGACGCGAGACCAAGAATGTGGATTAAGCGTCAGTTCTTCGCGCTCCGACGACGCTTCAACACGCGAAGAATTTGAATGAAGCAGCAATGCTTGGCGCGAGCTGAAAAGAGCGAGACCGCTGGCTTGCGATATTGTTCAGATATAGTCGCGAAGGTTTAAAATTTGGTTTTGATGAGCCAAGCTTGTGTTTTTGGCTCTCGTGTCCCGGACAAGGCGCGACGCGACGCAGAGCCGGGACCCAGGGGCCGCATGGACCCCGGATCAGCAGCGCATCGCTCACACGCTGCGCTGCGTCCGGGGCACGACGACCTAGTTCTTGCTCTTGTCGACCAGCGCGCCCTTCTTGATCCAGGGCATCATGTCGCGCAGCTTGGCACCGACTTCCTCGATCGGGTGCTCGGCGAGCTTGGCGCGGGTCGCCTTGAACGAGGTCTGGTTGACCTTGTTCTCGAGCATCCAATCACGGGCGAACTTGCCGGACTGGATGTCGTTCAGAACCCGCTTCATCTCCTTCTTGGTCTCGTCGGTGACGATGCGCGGGCCGGTGACGTACTCGCCGTACTCCGCGGTGTTGGAGATCGAGTAATTCATGTTGGCGATGCCGCCTTCATAGATCAGGTCGACGATCAGCTTCACCTCGTGCAGGCATTCGAAATAGGCCATCTCCGGCGCATAGCCGGCCTCGACCAGCGTCTCGTAGCCGCCCTTGATCAGCTCGACCAGGCCGCCGCAGAGCACGACCTGCTCGCCGAACAGGTCGGTCTCGCACTCTTCCTTGAAGGTGGTCTCGATGATGCCGGCGCGGCCGCCGCCGACGGCGGAGGCGTAGGACAGACCCAGGTCATGGGCGTTGCCTGAAACGTCCTTGGCGATCGCGATCAGGCAGGGCACGCCGCCGCCGCGCTGATACTCCGAGCGCACGGTGTGGCCGGGCCCCTTCGGCGCGATCATCAGCACGTCAAGGTCGGCGCGCGGGTCGAGCAGGTTGAAGTGGACGTTGAGGCCGTGCGCGAAGACGAGGGCTGCGCCTTTCTTCATGTTGTCATGCAGGTGCTCGCGGTAGATGTCGCCCTGGAGCTCGTCCGGGGTCAGCATCATGACGAGGTCGGCCCATTTGGCGGCTTCGGCGACTTCCATCACCTTGAAGCCGGCGGCTTCCGCCTTCTTGGCCGAGGCCGAACCCTTGCGGAGCGCGATCGCGACTTCCTTGACACCGGAATCCTTCAGGTTCAGCGCGTGGGCGTGGCCCTGGCTGCCATAGCCGACGATGACGACCTTCTTGCCCTTGATCAGGTTCAGGTCGGCGTCGCGATCGTAATAAACACGCATGGTCATTTCCTCATTCAGGGGCCGGAATCGGCCGTTGGTCAGATCTCGGAGAGTGAAATTTGCGGATTTCGGGGGCTGTCTAGAGCATTTTCGGTCCCCTGGGAAACCCGTTTCTGCATGAAAAACTGCGGCATCATGCATCCATGAAAACAGGGTAGAGCGAGGCCAGCAGCAGGATCGCCATCAAGATATTGAAGACGCGTACCAGCCGCTCGGAGGTCAGGACCGGTCGCAGCGCGGTACCGAAGAGGGCCCAGACCACGGTCGAAACCGCGCCCACGAGCAGGCTGACCAGGGTCTGGATCGCGATGTTGAGCGGGAATTGGGCGATGGCCGCATAGGCGGTGATGGTGCCGATCACGATCACCCACCCCTTTGCGTTGATCCACTGGAACATGGCCGCGCCCCAGAAGGTCATTGGCCCGCGGCCGCTTGCCTCGCCCGGCTTGGCCGGGCCCGACAAGGCGATCACAGCGGCGAGGTAAACCAGGTAGGCGGCGCCGGCATATTTCAAGATGGCCTGTAGGATCGGATAGGCCAGAAACACGATGCCAAGCCCAAGGCCGACCGCGGCAATCATGAACGCGAAGCCGAGGACTATGCCGACGATGTGGGGGACTGTGCGCCGGAAGCCATAAGTCAGCCCCGAAGACAGCAGCATGATGTTGTTCGGCCCGGGCGTGAAGTACATCACCGCCATGAAGGCGAGGAAGGCATAGAGCAGCGAGTGGGACATATTCACCTCACACAGCTTTCGGCAGCGCCCGAGGACGCCCCGCCAAGACCATCACTGCGATGCCGCCGATCACGGTGAGCATGCCGGCGAGTCGCAGAGGCCCGAACCTCTCACCGAACACGATGCTGGAGGCGGCCGAGCCGACGAACGGCACCAGCAATGCGAACGGCACCACCTGCGCAGCGGGATAGTCGCGCAAAAGCCGGCCCCACAGCCAATAGGCGATGCTGGTCGAGATGCCGCCGAGCGCCAGCATGCAGAGACCGGCGGTCGGCGACATATGGGTCAGCGATGCCCAAGTCGGCGCCGGGCCATTGGCGATCAGCGCCAGCGCGAACAGCGGCACGGCTGATGCAAGGCACAGCCAGGCGAACAGATCGAACATCGGCACGCCGCGGGCGCCGCGGAGCAGGAGATTGCCGACGGCGAAGCTGACCGGCGCGACCATCAGAATCGCGAAGGCGCCGACGCTGAAATCATAACCGACGGTGCCGCAGATCATCAGAAGGCCGATTGCTGCGATGACGATGCCTAGCGTCTGCGCCGGTGTCGGACGTTCGCCGAATGCGACCGCGGCAAAGCCGATGGTGAACAGCGCCTGACTCTGCACGACGACACTGGTGAGCCCCACCGGTACGCCACGGGCGATGCCATAGGCCTGGCTCAGGAACTGGCCGAGAAACAGCGTGAAGCTGATCGCGATCAGCAGCGGCCAGGCGATCTTCGGCTTGCGGATGAACAGGCACGGCGCCGCCGCGATCATGAACCGCAGCGCCGTCATCAACTCCGGTGAAAGTTCGTCGAGCGCGATCCGGCTCGCCACGAAGGCAAGGCCCCAGGTGATCGCCACCATGAGGGCGATGAGAATGTCGGCCGGCTTCATTGTTGTTCTCGGTTCTGCTTTGTCGTGCAGCCCTGTTTGTTGTTCTGGTCTAGCCTTGCTCGCCGGCTTTCGGTTTTCGCAGCAGATACGTGCCGTGCATGGGCGCGTGGTAGTCGGCCGAGACCAGGGTGAAACCGACGTCGGTCAGCAGCCGCTCCATCACCCAGCCGAAGGTGGAATATTCATCACGCATATGTGTGACCACGCTCTCGCGTGAGAAATCGTGGTTCTTGATCTGGTAGTCGGCCCATTGCTCGATGTCCCGCTCGGATGCGTCCGGCATCGATACGTAGACGATGTCGCGCAGGTAAAAGCTCGCACCCGGCTTCAGCGCGCGATAGATCCGCGACATCGCCACCGCCTTCCAAAAATCCGGCAGGTGGTGCAGCGTGAATTCGCTGACGATCAGGTCGTAGGATTCCGCCTGGTAGGCGAAGCTGAGCAGGCCCGCCGACTGCGTCGCGACCTTTGCTTTGCGGTCCCGCGCATAGATTTCGGCGAGCGCCAGCATCGCCGGCGAGATGTCGACGGCGTCGACCTGCGCACCCATCAGCGCCGCTTCCGTCGCCAGCACGCCATGACCGCAGCCGATGTCGGCGATCCGCCAGCCGCGCTGCACCCCGAGCATCCTCAGCGCGGCGCGCGCGCGCAGATCGGCGTCATCGTGACTGTCGTAAATAGAGGCGACCGCGGGCCCGATGCCCATCCGGTTCCGCTCGTTGTAGTACCAGTCGCGCGCCAGCATGGTTCACATTCCTTCGGGCCCGCGGCCAATCGCGGCAACGCCGGTGCGCGACACCTCGACGAGGCCGATCGGGCGCATCAGGTCGATAAACTGGTTGATCTTGTCGGTATTGCCTGTGATCTCGAACACAAAGCTCTCGGTGGTGGCGTCGATCACCCGGGCGCGGAACGCGTCGGCCAGGCGCAGCGCCTCGACGCGGTGCTCGCCCTGCCCGCGCACCTTCACCATGGCAAGCTCGCGCTCGATCGAGCGCTTGGTCAGCGTCATGTCGACGACGCGGTAGACCGGGATCATGCGATCGAGCTGATGCTTGATCTGCTCGATCACCATCGGCGTTCCCGTGGTGACGATGGTGATGCGCGACAGATGTTTCTGGCTCTCGGTCTCGGAGACCGTGAGGCTCTCGATGTTGTAGCCGCGCCCAGAGAACAGGCCGATGACGCGCGCGAGCACGCCGGGCTCGTTCTGCACGAGCACCGAGAGCGTGTGCGTCTCGTTGGGATCGTGACGGTCCTCGATGAAATAGGCGGATGCGGGCTGGTTCATTGTCGTCCCCTCTATTCTCTCGTCATACCGTCGCCCGCTCGAGGGGAGACGGCTCGCTGCTGCGGCATCGCTCTCACACCAGCGCCTTGCCGCCGGCAAATGCCTTTGCCGTGGCCTCGTCGTTCGCCTGCTCCGGCAACAGCATCTCGTTGTGCGCCTTGCCGGACGGGATCATCGGGAAGCAGTTTTCGAGTGCGGCGACGCGGCAGTCGAACAGCACCGGGCGCTTGACCGAGATCATCTCCTGGATGGCGCCGTCGAGATCGGCAGGCTTGTGCACCTGGATGCCGACGCCGCCATAGGCTTCCGCGAGCTTGACGAAATCCGGCAGCGCCTCGGAGTAGGAATGCGACAGCCGGTTGCCGTGGAGCAGCTGCTGCCACTGCCGCACCATGCCCATATACTGGTTGTTCAGGATGAATATCTTGATCGGCAACTCGTACTGAACCGCTGTCGACATCTCCTGCATCGTCATCTGCACCGAAGCGTCGCCCGCGATGTCGATGACGAGGCTGTCGGGATGGGCGACCTGCACGCCGACCGCGGCCGGCAGGCCATAGCCCATGGTGCCGAGACCGCCCGACGTCATCCAGCGATGCGGCTCCTCGAAGCCGAAGAACTGCGCGGCCCACATCTGGTGCTGGCCGACCTCGGTCGTGATGTACGTATCCTTGCCGCGGGTTGCCTCAAACAGGCTCTGGATCGCATGCTGCGGCAGGATGACGTCGTTGCTCTTCTTGTAGTAGAGCGAGTTGCGGGCGCGCCACTGCGCGATCTGCTGCCACCATGCCTTGACGTCGGGCTTCTTCGCCTCCGCCTTGAACACCTGCAGGATGTCGCCGAGGATGTTGCCACAGTCGCCGATGATCGGCACGTCGACGCGGATGTTCTTGTTGATCGAGGACGGATCGATGTCGATGTGGATCTTCTTCGAGCCCGGCGAGAACGCATCGACGCGGCCGGTGATACGGTCGTCGAAGCGCGCGCCAACGCACAGCATGACGTCGCAATCATGCATGGTCATGTTGGCTTCGTAGGTGCCGTGCATGCCGAGCATGCCGAGCCAGTTCTTGCCCGACGCCGGATAGGCGCCCAGGCCCATCAGCGTGGAGGTGATCGGAAAGCCGGTAACCTCGACCAGCTCGCGCAGCAGCTTGGTCGCCTCGGGACCGGAATTGATGACGCCGCCGCCGCTGTAGATCACAGGGCGTTTGGCGCCTGCGAGCAGCGCCACGGCCTTGCGGATTTGCGTCGCGTCGCCCTTCACGCGCGGCGCATAGGACCGGTGCACGTCGGACTTGCGCGGCGGATGATAGGTGCCGGTCGCGAATTGCACGTCCTTGGGCACATCGACGAGCACCGGGCCCGGACGGCCGGACGTCGCGACGTAGAAGGCCTCGTGCAGCACTTTTGCGAGATCGTTGACGTCGCGCACCAGCCAGTTGTGCTTGGTGCAGGGGCGCGTGATGCCGACGGTGTCGCATTCCTGGAACGCATCGTTGCCGATCAGATGCGTCGGCACCTGGCCGGAGATGCAGACCAGGGGGATCGAGTCCATCAGCGCGTCGGTCAGCGGCGTCACCATGTTGGTGGCGCCGGGGCCGGAGGTCACCAGTGCAACGCCCGGCTTTCCGGTCGAGCGCGCATAGCCCTCGGCAGCATGGCCCGCGCCCTGTTCGTGGCGAACCAGGATGTGCTGGACCTCGCTCTGCTGGAAGATCTCGTCGTAGATCGGAAGCACCGCGCCGCCGGGATAGCCGAAAATGTCGGTCACGCCATGATCGATGAGCGCGCGAACGATCATCGCGGCGCCGGTCATCTGGTTCGGATCGTGGCTCTTGTCGGTCATTGGCTTGCTCCGGATGCGCTGTTGTCAGCGGCTTCGTTCGTGTCTGGTTCGGCAAATAAAAAAGGCCCCGAAGAGGGCCCATGCACACCGCCTGTCATGTGGATGGCAGCTAGCCACCCCCGGCGGTGTGCCTGGGTACGACGGCGATAAGGAGTTTGGTAATAATGTTACGCATGGCAGGTGCCCGGCTTCCCAAAGGTTGCGCGAAACATAGCGGCCAAAGCCTGGATGTCAAGGCAATGCGGCCGTTCCCGCGCGATTTCGATAGTGTAGCGAGGTTCCTGCGGTTCGGCGAGAGTAAATTCGGCGCCGCCGCCACAATGGCACGTCAATCGGGGGCGCGCGCAGCGTTCACGATGGCTGCAAGCCACCCCCTCGCCTCCTCCGGCTTCACCCATTCGAACACGGGCAGCTGGTGCCTGAACCAGGTGAACTGGCGCTTGGCGTAATGGCGGGTGTCCGCGCGGCCGATGCTGGCGGCCTCCTCCAGGCTGAACTCGCCGCGCAGATGCCGGATCAGCGCCGGCACGCCATGGGCCTTCATTGCCGGCAGCTGCGGATCGAGATTTCGAGCCGCCAGCCGCTCGACCTCCTTCAGCGCGCCGGCGCCCAGCATGGCGTCGAAACGGGCATCGATGCGTGCATAGAGTTCGTCGCGCTCGGGGCTAAGGAACACCGCGCGGAAACTGTCCTTGGGCAACAGTGGCGGCTCGGCCTCGCGGTGCCAGTCGAAGAGCGAGCGGCCGGTCGCCTCGATCACCTCGAGCGCGCGCGCAATTCGGCTGCGATCGCGCAAGTTCAATCGCTCGGCGGCGCGGGCATCACGACGCGCGAGTTCCGCATGCAGAGCCTCGACGCCGTTCCGCTCCAGCCGCGTACGCACGTGCTCGCGCACGTCGGCAGGAATCGGCGGCACCACCGAGAGCCCGGCCGTCAGCGCCTTGAAATACAGCCCGGTGCCGCCAATGAAGATCGGCAGGCGGCCCTGCGCTTGCGCCTCTTCGAGCGCCCTCGCCGCATCGCTCACCCAGGCGCCGGTCGAAAAATTCACGGCGGCATCGACATGGCCGTAGAGGCGGTGCGGCACCCGTGCCTCATCGCCATGCGTGGGGCGCGCCGTGATGATATGCAGGTCACGGTAGACCTGCATGGAATCGGCATTGATGACGACGCCGTCCGTCGTCAGCGCAAGCTCGAGCGCCAGCGCCGACTTGCCGCTGGCGGTCGGGCCTGCGATAAGCACGGCCTTGCCAACGTGCCTTCTGCTGACTTGCCCCTCGCTCACGAAAACCTCAAATGTCCCTCGTCGCCACGCTGATCTGCGATCCCGCCAATCCCGCGCTCGACAGCACCATCGTCGATGGTGCCCGCGCCGTGCTGCCCCAGGCGGCACCTGCACATTGGCTGTTCGATGGAGTTGCCGTCGACATCCCCTTCGGCGCCGACAGTAACCTCGGAGGCGACCGTCACGCTATCGAACAGCGGTTGCGCGAGCTTCGCGGCGACCTGCCGATCGACATCGTGGTGCAGCCGTCCGGCTTCCGGCGCAAGAAGCTTTTTCTCGCCGACATGGATTCCACCATGATCGGCCAGGAATGCATCGATGAGCTCGCCGATTTTGTCGGGCTGAAGGCCCATGTGGCCGGGATCACCGAACGTGCGATGCGCGGCGAGATCGAGTTCGAGCCTGCCTTGCGCGAGCGCGTCGCCCTCCTGAAGGACCTGCCCGCCGCCGTGGTCGACGAGGTCCTTGCAAAACGCATCACGCCCACGCCGGGCGGCGGCACGCTGGTCGCGACCATGCGCGCGCACGGCGCCTATGCCTGCCTGGTCTCCGGCGGCTTCACGCTGTTCACGCGCGCGGTCGCCGCCAGGATCGGCTTCCAGGAAAACCGCGCCAACGAGCTCGTCGTGCGCGACGGCAAGTTCACCGGCGAGGTGAAGGAGCCGATTTTGGGCCGTGCGGCAAAGCTCGCGACGCTTGTCGACCTGATGGAGTCGCGCGATCTCGACGACATCGACTCGCTGGTGGTCGGCGACGGTGCCAATGACCTTGCGATGATCCAGGCCGCGGGTCTGGGGGTTGCGTATCACGCCAAGCCGGCGGTCGCGGCCGCCGCGGCGGCGCGGATCGATCATGGCGATCTCACCGCACTGCTCTATGCGCAGGGGTATCGGCGCGAGGAGTTTGTGGAGGGCTAAATCCCGCTCTCCGTCGTCATGCCCGGGCTTGTCCCGGGCATCCACGTTTCTCACCATGCGTTGTGCCGCGTGGATGGCCGGGACAAGCCCGGCCATGACGAAAGCTGGACCGTGCTCCTTTACTGCACGCTCAGCGCAACAAACCGCAGCTCGCCGTCGCCATTCGAGACCAGCAGCAGCACGGACTTCTTGCCGTCCTTCTTGAGCTGGTCGACGCGCTTCTGGATGTCGGCGCCGCTCGACACGGCTTCCTGCGCCACCTCGACGATGACGTCGCCGGCGGAGAGCCGCTTCTCCGCGGCATCCGAATTCCCGTCGACATTGGTGACGACCACGCCCTTGACGCTGTCCTTGATCTTGTAGCGCGTGCGCAAATCCTTGCTCAGCACCGCGAGATCGAGGCCGAGCGCCTTCTGCGTCACGGTCTTTTCGGGCGCGGGCTCGTCGGTCTTCACCGCGGCCTGCACCTTCTCGGGATCCTGCAAGCGGCCGAGCGTGACCTTCTTGGTCTCCTCCTGGCCTTTGCGGATGATGACGACGTCGACCTCCTTGCCGACCGCCGTGTCGGCAACGACGCGGGAAAGGTCCTTCGGGTCCTTGACGTCCTTGCCGTCGAACTTGACGACGACGTCGCCGGGCTCGATGCCGGCGGGCTTGGCCGGCCCCTTGTCGTCGATGCCGGCAACCAGCGCGCCGCGGGGCGGCTTGATGTTGAGACTCTCGGCGATCTCGTCGGTGACGCTCTGGATCCGTACGCCCAGCCAGCCGCGGCGGAGCTCGCCGAACTGACGGAGCTGATCGACGACACCCGCAACGGTCTTCGACGGCACGGCGAAGCCGATGCCGATCGAGCCTCCGGAGGGGGAGATGATCAGCGTGTTGACCCCGATCACGTCGCCATCGAGGTTGAACAGCGGACCGCCGGAATTGCCGCGGTTGATAGAGGCGTCGGTCTGGATATAGCTGTCATAGGGACCTGAGGAGATATCGCGGTTCTTGGCCGAGACGATGCCGGCCGTGACCGTGCCGCCCAGGCTGAAGGGGTTGCCGATCGCGACCACCCAGTCGCCGAGGCGCAGCTTGTCGGAGTCGCCGAACTTCACCGACACCAGCGGCTTGGTCGGCTTGAACTTCAACACGGCCAGATCGGTCTTCTTGTCGACGCCGACCAACTCGGCCTTGATCTTGGTGCCATCGTTGAGAATGACGTTGATCTCGTCGGCATCGGCGATGACGTGATTGTTGGTGACGACGACGCCGGAGGTGTCGATGATGAAGCCGGAGCCGAGCGAATTGGTCTTACGGGGCTGCGGGCCGCTGTCGCCGCGCTCGCCGCCCTTGCTGCCGCCGCCGGGACCGCGGCGATTCTTGAAGAAGTCGTCGAAGAATTCCTCGAAGGGCGAGCCGGGCGGCAGCTGCGGCATGGCGTTGCTGCCGCCGCCGCTGCCCTTGGCTTCGACCGTTTGCGAGGTCGAGA
The DNA here is from genome assembly GCF_023074015.1 of Bradyrhizobium sp. 142. Lineage (NCBI taxonomy): Bacteria > Pseudomonadati > Pseudomonadota > Alphaproteobacteria > Hyphomicrobiales > Nitrobacteraceae > Bradyrhizobium > Bradyrhizobium sp. 142. The sequence continues at coordinate 35,766 of NZ_JADPKQ010000051.1, read as the reverse complement.
TGTTGACGACCGCGTCGATCACCTTCTCGGCGACGTCGGCGATGCCATCCGGTCCACGCGCATGAGCGGGCGAGCCGAACGCGCCTACAGCGCCGACGGCGAGCGCAGCCAGCCCAAGGCGCACGCAATGGCGCAAGCGGGCCGGGGCAATGGTGGCAGCGTTCATTGTGGTCTCCAGAGAGAATAAGGGATTCGGCATCAGACTGCGCTCGAACGGGTCGAGGGCGCAAGCACGGAGCTTAACGGACCTCAAGGCGCGGATAATACGGCGAAAAACTGCCCCTCGCCTTCACTTTGGCGTTGGCGCGGCCGCTAAATGGGCCGCCGCATAACCCAGATCAGGATCAGGCCGGCGACGGCCGACGCGATCCCCACCGCCCGCAGGATATGGTCGGGCGTCGCAAGCGCGCTCTTCATGGCCCGGCGCATCCAGGCCGGACTTGCCGCGAACATCAAGCCTTCCAGCACGAACAGGATGCCCAAACCGATGAGGAAGTCGGTGAACGCAATGGACCTCATCGGATTGGAACCTCCCGTTGTGCTGTTCTTGTCTGGACCAAGGGCGGCAAAAGTTCCGCCCTTCGTCTCGCTTACGGCTTCGCCGGTGTCTGGGTCGCCGTTTTGCCGCTCGGGTTACTGAAATACCGGAAGAAATCCGAGTCGGGGCGGAGCAGGAAGCGGGTGTCATTCGAGCGCAGGCCGTTCTCATACGCCGTCATTGACCGGTAGAAGGCGAAGAAGTCTGCGTCCTTGCCGTAGGACTCCGCGAACAAGCGGTTGCGCTCGGCGTCACCGACGCCGCGCGTCTGTTCGGCGGTCGAGTTGGCTTCGGCGATGATCACCGTCGCCTCACGATCGGCCTTGGAGCGGATCTCCTGCGCCTTCTGACCGCCCTGCGCGCGGAACTCGGCCGCTTCACGCTGGCGTTCGGTCTGCATGCGCTGGTAGACCGCCTGGCTATTCTGCTCCGGCAGGTCGGCGCGGCGGATGCGGACGTCGACCACCTCGATGCCGTAGCCGTCGGCCTCGTGGTCGAGCTGCTCGCGGATGCGCCCCATCAGCTTCTCACGCTCGTCACGCACCACGATGATGAAGTTGACCTCGCCGAGAACGCGGCGCAGCGCCGCATTCAGCAGCGACGTGAGCTGGAGGTTGGCGGCCTGGATCGAGCCGACACTCTGATAGAAACGCAACGCGTCCTTGATCCGATAACGCGCGAAGGCGTCGACCACGAGGCGCTTCTGGTCGGAGGCGATGACCTCCTGGGACGGATTCTCCAGGTCGAGGATCCGCTTGTCGATGTTGATCACGGAGTTCCACGGCGCCTTGAAGTGCAGCCCGGGGTCTGTGACGACGTCCACCGGCTTACCGAACTGCAGCACGATGGTCTGCTCGGTCTGTTGCACCGTGAACAGCGACATGTAGGCGACAATCAGGACCAGGAGAAGTCCGAGAAGTCCGACGATACCTGTAACGGGGGACCTCATCGGCTGCCTCCGCTCGACTGCTGGCCGGTCGTGGCGGGTCGCTTGGTCGTCAATTCGTTGAGCGGTAGATAGGGCACGACGCCCTGGCCCGAGGAGCCTCCATCATAGATTAGCTTTTCCGAGCCCCCGAGCACGCGCTCCATCGTCTCCAGATAAATTCGTTCACGCGTCACGTCGGGCGCCTTCTTGTATTCTTCGTACACCTTCAGGAAGCGCGAGCTTTGGCCCTTGGCTTCGGCAACCGCCTGCTCCTTGTAGCCTTCGGCCGCCTGCATGATCTGCGCCGCGCGGCCGCGCGCTTCGGGCACGACCTTGTTGGCATAGGTCTGCGCCTCATTCTGCAACTGCTCGAGATTGGCGCGCGCCGCCTGCACATCACGGAACGCGTCGATCACCTGTGCCGGCGGGTCGACCTTTTGCATCTGCACCTGGGCGATCTGGATGCCGGCGCCGTAATTGTCGAGCGTCTTCTGCATCAAGTCCTGCACGGTGGTTTCGGTCTGCGTCCGCGCTCCCGTCAGGATCGGCTGGATGTTGGAGCGGCCGATCACCTCGCGCATCGCGCTCTCGGCGACCGCCTTCACGGTGCCCTCGGGGTTCTGGATGTTGAACAGGAAGTTGCCGACGCCGTTCGGCTTGATACGCCAGAGCACGGTGAAGTCGACGTCGACGATGTTCTCGTCGCCAGTCAGCATCAGGCTTTCTTCCGGCACGTCGCGGATGGAGCGGCCGCGCCGGGCCGGATCCTCGATCAGCGTCATGCCGATGGAAATGGTGGAGACGCGCAACGCCTTCGGCAGCAGCACCGTTTCGATCGGATAGGGCAGGTGATAGTTCAGGCCCGGATCCACGGTCCGCACGTGCTTGCCGAAGCGCAACACGACGCCTTGTTCTTCAGACTGCACGCGGAAGAAACCCGACAACAGCCAGAGCGCGACGATGATGAGCAGGATCAGCGTGATGCCGACGCCGGAGAAATAGCCACCCGGCATGATCTGCTGGAGGCGGTCCTGGCCGCGCCGCAGAAGGTCTTCCAGATCCGGCGGCCTCGGTCCGACCGGTTGCGGGCCTGAGCCCCATGGTCCTTTCGGACCCGAGCCCCATGGGCCACCGCCCTGATTCTTCCACGGCATTCGACACTCTCCTCGGCAGACCAGACCAGAACTAGAACTTGCCCGGCCCGCATTGTCCGGTCCGGCTTTATAGGGGACCGGCAGGTCCCTTACAACGCAGCCTTGACCGTCTTTCGAGCTATGCTCGGGCAGGAAAAAGTCAATGTAAACATTGACGAATGCGGTTAATGGCGCGGTCGCCGACGATATGTCACATAGGAGAAGTCGGCGCTGTCGTCAGGACCGGCGGGATGACGGAGGCGGCTGATTTCCTCCCATCGCGCCTTATCGATCTCGAAATGGGCGTCACCTTCGGGCCGCGTGTGAACTTCGGTGATTTCGAGGCGATCGGCGCGATCGATCCATTGGCGATAGATCTCGGCGCCGCCGATCACGGCAATCTCGGCGGCCGAACGCCGCAGGGCGTCACCACGCGCAACCGCGCCCGCATCCTCCGCCGAGGTCGCGACGACGGCGCCGGCGGCGCGGTAGGCTGCATCGCGCGTGACGACGATGTTGGTGCGGCCGGGCAGCGGCCGGCGCAGCGACTCGAAGGTCTTGCGACCCATGATCACGGGCTTGCCGACCGTAAGTGCCTTGAAGCGCTGCATGTCGGCTTTCAATCGCCACGGAATCGCACCAGCAGCGCCGATGACCCCGTTCTCCGCGATTGCGACGACGAAGACGATCTCCATCACGCCCCTCTCCCGGCAAGGCGTGCCAGCGCGGGTCCGGTGACGCGGCACAACGTCCAGTCGTCCATCATGACGGCGCCTAGCGACTTGTAGAACGCGATCGACGGCGCGTTCCAGTCGAGCACCGCCCATTGCAGGCGCGACCAGCCGTTCTCGACGCATTCGTTGGCCAGATAAACCAGCAGCGCCTTGCCGAGGCCCCGGTCCCGGTGCGACGGCCGCACATAGAGGTCCTCAAGATAGATGCCATGGCGGCCGCTGAAAGTCGAGAAATTGACGAACCAAACCGCGAAGCCGACCGGCTCGCCGTTCCACTCGGCGATCGCGCAATACAGCCGCGGATCGCTGCCGAACAGCGCGTCGGCGATCATCGCCTCGGTTGCCTCAACCTCATGCGAAAGCTTTTCGTACGCGGCGAGCTCGCGGATGAAAGAGAGAACGAGCCCGGCTTCGCCGGGGCGCGCGCGGCGGATGTTGAGCGACATCTGCGTCAGACCGCGACCGCCGCCTTGATGTGCGGGTGCGGATCGTAGCCAACCAGCTCGAAATCCTCGTAGCGGAAGGAGAAGATGTCCTTCACGTCAGGGTTGATCCGCATCATCGGCAGCGCGCGCGGCGTGCGCGTGAGCTGGAGCCGCGCCTGTTCCAGGTGGTTGGAATAAAGATGGGTATCGCCGAACGAATGCACGAAATCGCCCGGCTTCAGGCCGGTGACCTGCGCGACCATCATGGTGAGCAGTGCGTAGGAGGCGATGTTGAAGGGCACGCCGAGGAACACGTCGGCCGAGCGCTGATAGAGCTGGCACGACAGCTTGCCGTTCGCGACGTAGAACTGGAACAGGCAGTGGCACGGCGGCAGCGCCATCTTGTCGACTTCGGCCGGATTCCAGGCCGAGACGATCAAGCGGCGCGAGTCCGGGTTGCGCTTGATCATGTCGACGACATTCGCGATCTGGTCGATGCTGCGCCCGTCCGGCGCAGGCCACGACCGCCATTGATGGCCATAGACCGGGCCGAGATCGCCGTTCGCGTCCGCCCACTCGTCCCAGATGGTGACGCCGTTGTCGCGCAGATATTTGACGTTGGTGTCGCCCTTCAGGAACCACAGTAGCTCATGCACGATCGCCTTCAGCGGCAGTCGCTTGGTAGTCAACATCGGAAAGCCGGCGGACAGGTTGAAGCGCATCTGATGGCCGAACACCGACAGCGTGCCGGTGCCGGTCCGATCAGTCTTCTCGGCGCCGTCTGAAAGAATCCGCTCGAGCAGGTCCTGATACTGGTGCATGTGCCAAAAACCTTTAGCAAAAACCTTTAGGAAGACGGCAGCCTTTTGGGAGGACGGCGAACTTAACGGCCGGCCCCGCGCTCCGACAGCGGCGATTCGCCAGCTGGCACGGATTATACCCGAAAAAGTGAGCGTTCCCGATTCCAATGACAAGGGGCGGAACTCGCGTTCCACCCCTCGCCTATCGGCTTGATCCTGCGGGCTAACTTTTCGGGTTGCGCGCTGCCTCGGCTCAGCTCTCGGATTCGGTGAACACCTCGTCGCGCTTGGCGCGCAACGCGGGCAGCACGGTGAGTACCAGGAGGAATGCCGCGATCGCCAGCAACACGGCGGACAGCGGGCGCGTTAGGAACACGCTCCAGTCGCCGCGCGAAATCAGCAGCGCACGGCGCAGGTTCTCCTCCATCAGCGGTCCTAGCACCATGCCGAGCAGCAGCGGCGCCGGCTCGAAGTCGTGCTTGATCAGCCAGTAGCCGACCAGGCCGAACACGCCGGCGAGGATGACGTCGACCGGTGCGTTGTTCACCGAGTAGATGCCGATCGCACAGAAGATCACGATCGAGGGGAACATCAGCCGGTAAGGCACGCGCAGCAGCCGCACCCAGATTCCGACCAGCGGCAGATTGATGATGATTAGCATCAGATTGCCGATCCACATCGAGGCGATCATGCCCCAGACGAGGTCCGGCTGCTTCTGCATCACCTGCGGGCCCGGCACGATGCCGTGAATGGTCATCGCGCCGACCATCAGCGCCATCACCGCGTTCGGCGGGATGCCGAGCGTCAGCAACGGAATGAACGAGGTCTGCGCCGCCGCGTTGTTGGCGCTTTCCGGCGCCGCCACGCCCTCGATTGCGCCGCGGCCGAACCGCGACGGGTTCTTGGCGATCTTCTTCTCGAGCGTATAGGACGCAAAGGACGCGATGACAGCGCCGCCACCCGGCAGGATGCCGAGGATGGAGCCCAGCACGGTGCCGCGCAGAATCGCAGGCGTCGAGTCGATCAGGTCTTTCCTGGTCGGCATCAGGCCGGTGATCTTCTGCTGCACGAGATCGCGGTTCATCTCGGCGCCGGCGTCGAGATTGCGGATGATCTCGGCGAAGCCAAAGACGCCCATCGCCACCGTCGCGAAGCCCAGGCCGTCGGCCAGTTCCGGAATGTTGAACGCCATGCGCGAGGCGCCGGTCTCGATATCCGAGCCAACCATCGACAACAGCAGGCCGAACACGATCATCGCGATCGCCTTCAACACCGAGCCCTTGGCCAGCACCACCGCGAAAATCAGGCCGAGCACCATCAGCGAGAAATATTCGGCCGGACCGAACGCCAGCGCGAGTTTTGTGAGTGGCGCGCCGAGGACTGCGATCAAAACGGTCGCGACGCAGCCGGCGAAGAACGAGCCGATCGCCGCGATCGCCAGCGCCGGACCGGCGCGGCCCTGCTTCGCCATCTGGTGGCCGTCGATGGCGGTGACGACCGATGTCGCCTCACCGGGAATATTGACCAGGATCGAGGTCGTCGAGCCGCCATACTGGGCACCGTAATAGATGCCGGCGAGCATGATTAGCGCGCCAACGGGCGGCAATCCGAACGTGATCGGCAGGAGCATCGCCACAGTTGCGACGGTGCCGATGCCGGGAAGCACGCCGACAAGCGTGCCAACCAATGCGCCAATCAGGCACATCAGAATATTGATCGAGATCGGGAGAGACAGGCCATAGAGCCACCAGGGTGACCACCAGGAGACCTGAAACACCACACCGAAACCGAGGCCCAGATTGTGGAAGAGATCGAACATCACATCCTCACTGAGCCAGGAAGCGCGGGAACATCGGCATCGGCAGCCCGAGCACGTACGGGAAGAGCAGCGCGCAGCCAAGCGTCAGGCAGGCGCCGACGATGATCGCTTCGACCCAACGTGTCTCATGCGTGCCCATCGCCGCGATCAGGAAGCTCGCGAAGGCCGTAACCACCACGCCGAGCGGACGGATCGCGAGGGCGAAGAAGACGATCGAGACCATCACGAACAGAGGCCCGCGCCAGGCATAATGCGCCATCGCCGGGCCATCGGTCAGCAGCCCGGTCAACGCGATGCCGGCGCCGAGTGCGACGAGCAGCCCGCCGAACATCCGCGGCGCCGTACCCGCGCCAAAGGAGAAGCCGCGCATCCCCTGCAAATCGCTGGAGGCCCACAGCGCAAACAAGGCGAGCGCCATCAGCACGATACCGCCGATATAGTCCTGTGCCGACTTGATCGTCATGAACAGCGTGAGAATTGCCACCACAAAAATCGGATAGGAATAGATCAGCGCCAGCAGCACGTCGGATGACGCCTTCTTGGTGTCACCGCCGATCGCTCCGATCAGCGCGCCGGGAGCGCTCGCGAGCAGCGCGGTGGCGTGGCTGATCAGGACCGTGGCCGGACCGCGCCCCGCGCCCCAGCCGAAGATCGTCCCGATCGACCAGACGAGTTCGAACATCTGCGGCGCAATGGCCAGCAGACAAAAGCCGATCGCCACCGAGGTGTTGCGGTTGGCTGTCGCTGAGTGGCCCATCGTATCGGCCATGCATGTCTCCTCCGCGACCCGTAAGTCACGAGCACTGTTGTTCTAATCGGCTGGAAAATGGATCCCCGCCCGGATCACTGCCTAGCGATTTTCATCACACAATGCCAGCAAAACCAAACAGGCTCCCGGCGAGCAGCAGCCACAGCGGATTGACACGCGATAGCGTCGCGAGGATCGCAACCGCCGCGGTTATTAGCAAAGCAGTAACGCTACCATCGGTCGACTGCGCCAAGATCAGGGCGCTCGCTGCCATCAATCCGATCGAGAGCGGAACCAGTGCAGCCTGAATCAGGCCGGGCCAGCGCGATTGGGTGGGCCGGTTCAGGAGCCGGCTGACTAAATAGGCAAGCAAAGCCGTCGGCAGGCACATCGCTTGCGTCGCCGCCAGCGCGCCGGGGATGCCGGCGACGGCATAGCCGATCAACGTAACGATCAGGACGTTGGGACCGGGCGAGAGCTGCGCGATCGCGTAGGCGTCGGCGAACTGCTTGTCGGTCATCCAGTGGCGCACATCGACCGCGATGCGATGCATCTCGGGCACCGCTGCCGCAGCGCCGCCGACCGCGAACAGCGACATCAGGCCAAAGGTGGAGATCAGCACCCAAATCGGGCTCTCGCTGGTCATGCTGCTACCTTCCGCCGCAGGAGGAACGTCACGGCGACGCTGAGGGGAATCGCGACCAGCAGCACCGCCTGGAGCGGCAGGCGCAGCACGCCGATGGCGGCGAACACGGCGAGCATCAGGACCAGCCCGACGATGTCCGCCTTCTTGAGCAGCGGCGTCATCATGCGCAGCACGACCGCGATCAAAAGGGCCGACCGCGGCGCAGGAGATGCCCGCAACGCTGTGGCGCAGCAGATCCACCTCGCCGAATTTGGCATAGATGATCGCGAGCACGGTCATGATCAGCGTCGGAGGCACTAGCAGCCCGGCAAAAGCGGAAACACCGCCTGCGATCCCGCGCAGCCGCGCCCCGAACACCATCGACAAATTGACGATATTAGGCCCAGGCAGGAAATGGCAGAGCGCAAACGTCTCGTTGAATTCGTCCGGCGTCATCCAGCGATGCTGATCGACGATGGCCCGCCGGGCAAACACCAGGACCCCGCCGAAGCCGGCCAGCGACATCCGGGCAAAGGCCAGGAACAGCGCGACTAGGCTGGGCGCAGCTGAATCGTCCGGCTCTTGCGCGGCCGGTGAGGAATTCGAGGGCATGTCAGGAGCTTAGAACGCAGGCGATGGCGCGGCCAAGGTCATCCGGAACCTATCCAAAGGAACCTCGCCATGGCCCCGCCAAACCCCTGTTATTTGAAAGCTTTGCCCCCTATATTGGGGGTGCCGGTTCGCCGGCTATGGAAATAAATGGTCGTCGTAATAAACCATTCGGACCCGGGGGCGGTACCCGGCGCCTCCACCAAAGCCCACCGATTAACGGGCTTCAGCCCGCCGAAATGCGGGCTTTGGCGGGGGCGAAATAGGATCGACGAGGGCGTAAAGGGCGTGCTTTTTCCCGGTATTGTTCCGCCGTTATCGGGCTACTGCAATAGTTGCCAACGACAACTTTGCTCCGGTTGCTCAGGCTGCGTAACGCAGTTTGAAAGACCATTCTGAAGTCCTAACGGGTTAAGCTCCGTTAGGCGGGGTTCGGAGGCACCTGGCAACAGAAGCCTCCACTTACCTTATTAATTTCCTTCCCGGCGGGGACTCCTGCTGACCCGTCAGGCGCGGTACTATTGCGGCTTGGCGAGTCGGGCCGGCAGGGCCCGCCTTCAGGAATGCAACAGGACCACCATGGCGACCGATCATATCCGATACGATGTGCTGGCCCGCGACGCGCTGCGCGGCGTGCTCCGCAAGGTGCTGACCGATGCCGCGTCCCATGGACTGCCCGGCGAGCATCATTTCTTCATTACCTTCGTATCGAAGGCCGAGGGCGTGAAGATCTCACCGCGACTACTCGCGCAATATCCGGAAGAGATGACGATCATCCTCCAGCACCAGTTCTGGGATCTGACCGTGCTCGAGGACCGCTTCGAGGTCGGGCTGTCCTTCGGCGGCATTCCGGAGCGGCTGGTGGTGCCGTTCAGCGCCATCAAGAGCTTCCTCGATCCGTCCGTGAAATTCGGACTCTCGTTCGACACCTCCGACGTTGCCGAGATCGCGCCCGAAACCCTGCCGGCGGCGCCTGCCCCGTCGGCCGTAGCGGTGCCCGCACCCGCCGCCGAGACGGTGGAAAGCGCCGAGGAGCCGACGCCCCCGAACCAGGGCGGCGCGGAAGTCGTGCGGCTCGACCGTTTCCGCAAGAAATGATCCAGGCTGGCGCGCACGGCCGTCGCGCGGCGCCGAACTGCCTATATAGATGAGCACATCAAGAGGCCGCGCGGCATTCCGTGCGGCAGAATGGATATGCTCATGGCCAAGACCGCTAGATCAAAGACTGCCCGCTCCTCACGCTCCGCGACCCGCGTCGAGACCGACAGTTTTGGTCCCATCGAGGTCCCCTCCGATCGCTATTGGGGCGCGCAGACCGAGCGCTCGCGCCAGAACTTTCGCATCGGCACCGACCGCATGCCGATCGCGCTCGTGCATGCGCTGGGCATCGTCAAGCTCGCGGCCGCACAGTCCAACCGCGAACTCGGGCTGCTCGACCAGCGCCGCGCCAACGCCATCATCCGCGCCGCGCGCGAGGTGATCGAGGGCAAGCTCGACGATCATTTTCCGCTGGTGGTGTGGCAGACCGGCTCCGGCACGCAGACCAACATGAACCTCAACGAGGTGATCGCCAACCGCGCCAATGAGCTGCTCGGCGGCGGGCTCGGCGCCAAGAAGCCGGTCCACCCCAACGATCACGTCAACATGAGCCAGTCGTCGAACGACTCGTTTCCGACCGCGATGCATATCGCGGCCGCGAACCGCATCACCGCCGATCTCATTCCGGCGCTCGGCGAATTGCTGCGCGCGCTGCTCAAGAAAGAAAAAGAGTTCGCCAGGATCGTCAAGATCGGCCGTACCCACACCCAGGATGCGACCCCGCTGACGCTCGGCCAGGAATTTTCCGGCTATGCCGCGCAGGTCGAAAGCGGGATTGCCCGCCTCAAGGTCGCGGTGAAGGATCTCTATCCGCTGGCACAGGGCGGTACCGCCGTCGGCACCGGCCTCAACTCGAGCCCTCGTTTCGCAAGACTGTTCGCCAGGCACGTGGTCGGGATCACAAAACTGCCCTTCACCAGCGCCGCCAACAAATTCGAGGCACTGGCCTCCAACGACGCCTATGTGCTGGCGCACGGCGCCATCAATTCGGTGGCGACGGGGCTGTTCAAGATCGCCAACGACATCCGCCTGCTCGGGTCAGGCCCGCGCTCGGGCCTCGGCGAGCTGATCCTGCCGGAGAACGAGCCGGGCTCATCGATCATGCCGGGCAAGGTCAATCCCACGCAGTGCGAAGCGATGACCATGGTGTGCTGCCAGGTGTTCGGCAATCACACCGCAATCACGGTGGCCGGCAGCCAGGGGCATTTCGAGCTCAACGTCTACAAGCCCGTGCTCGCCTACAACATGCTGCATTCGATCCGCCTGCTCGCGGACGCCGCGCGCTCCTTGACCGAACATTGCGTCAGTGGCATTCGCGCCGATGAAAAGCGCATCAAGGAGTTGATGCAGCGCTCGCTAATGCTGGTGACGGCGCTCGCGCCCAGGATCGGCTACGACAACGCGGCCAAGGTGGCGAAAACGGCGCATGCCAACGGCACCACGCTGAAAGAGGAGGCGCTCCGCCTCGGCTTTGTCTCGGCGGACGAGTTCGACCGCCTCGTGCAGCCGGAGAAGATGACGCGGCCCGGTTGATTTCCGGATTCCGATAGTCATCCGTAATGATACGGAGCCAAAACGGCATATTTATAGAGGCTTAAAGGACAGGATTTGATTACCGTCAAGGTCTCGGGGAGGATGCGTGCTACGCCGCTCTCTCCGGGGGCCAAATTCATCGTTTGATGGCCCCCAGGGCCGATTGACGAGGACGAGCGAATGGCGATCGAATCTTGTGGGGCGCAGCGCTGCACCCTGTTTCTGAATGTTTCATCCTGCCTGCGGAGGATCGGATGATGGAGACGCGGCATGGGGAACGTCATCAACCTGAATCGTTTCAGGAAGCGCGCCGAGCGGGAAGTCTCGGCGAAGCAGGCGGACGTCAATCGGGCGAAGTTCGGCCGCACGAAGGCGGAGCGGTCGGCGGAGGAGACACGCGCGGACCAGGCGAAGGAGCATCTGGACCAGCACCGGATCGATCGCGAGGAGCAGCCATGAAGTCGCCCGTCGTGAAGCGATCGATCGTGGTCGCTGGCCACAAGACCAGCGTCAGCCTGGAAGAGGCGTTCTGGAACGGCATGAAGGAGATCTCGGGGCTGCGCAACATGACGCTGTCCGAGCTCGTCGGCGAGATCGACAGCAGTCGCCAGCAAGGCAATCTGTCGTCGGCAATCCGTCTGTTCGTCCTGGACTACTTCAAGAGCCGCGCCATGGCCGTCCAGCCGGAAAAGGTTCCGGCCCAATAGCCGCCGAGGCACTTTCCCTGGCTCGGCAGCCGCCCGCACTTTAAAATCACTCTAAGGTGCAGCTTCGGCGAGCGAGCGCGCTTGACCTCAATGCCCTGCGTTGAAAATACAGGGCATGACCGATACCAACGAGACGCGCCCGCAGATGCCGCTGGGTCTGGCCCAGCGCGGCTATAGCGGCATCATTCAACACCTGTCCGCCAAGGACGCGGGCTCGGCGCTCTCGGACATCGAGCTCGAGAGCCGGCTGATCGAGCTCGGCTTCGTCGAGGGTGCCAGGGTCGAGGTCCTGCACGAGGGGCTGGTGGCGCGCGATCCGATCGCCGTGCGGGTCGATAACATCACCATCGCGGTGCGCCGTCGCGAAGCCATGGCCATCATCGTTGCCTGAGGCGACCGGATATTTGATCCCATGGAAACACCCCTGCTGCATCTCGCCCTGGTGGGCACGCCGAACAGCGGCAAGACATCGCTGTTCAATGCGCTGACCGGCAGTCGGCAGAAGGTCGCGAACTATCCGGGCGTCACCGTCGAGCGCAAGGAGGGCTTCTTCGTCACGCCCCTGGGTCGTCAGGTCTCGGTGGTCGACCTGCCCGGCACCTATTCGCTGCGCGGCCGCAGCCCGGACGAGGAGATCACGCGCGACTTCGTGCTCGGCAAGGCCTCCGGCGAGTCCGTGCCCGATCTCGTGCTATGCGTGGCCGATTCGACCAATCTGCGGCTGACCATCCGCCTCCTGCTCGAGCTCAAGCGCACCGGCCGGCCGATGGTGCTGGTGCTCAACATGTTCGACATCGCGGCCCGCCGCGGCATCAATGTCGACGTGGAGCGGCTCGCCAAGGAACTCGGCGTGCCCGTGGTCACCTCGATCGCGGTGCGCAAGGGCGGCACCGCCGACCTCCTGACGCTGACCGACGATATCTCGGCTGGGCTCGCAGCCGAGCCGCAGGAGAATAGCTGGCGCGCGCTCAGCGTCGCCGAACTGCGCGCCACCCAGCGCGAGGCCGACCGGATCATCGTCGATTGCGTCAGCCTGCCGAGCCGGCCCGACACCTGGACCGCGCGGATCGACGCGGTGGTGCTGCACCCCGTCGCCGGGCTGTTGGTGCTCGCGCTGATCCTGTTCGTGATGTTCCAGGCAGTGTTCGCCTGGGCACAGCCGCTGATGGAGCTGCTCAACTCCGGCTTCGATGCGCTCGGCGAGTTCGTGCACGCCACCCTGCCCGCCGGCCTGCTGCAGAGCTTCCTTCAGAACGGCGTGATCTCCGGCGTCGGCAGCGTCATCGTGTTCCTGCCGCAGATCATCATCATCTTCCTGTTCATCCTGCTCTTGGAAGATTTCGGCTACATGGCGCGGGCCGCGTTCCTGATGGACCGCATCATGGGCGGCGCCGGGCTGCATGGCCGCGCCTTCATTCCGCTGCTGTCGAGCTTTGCCTGCGCCATTCCCGGCATCATGGCGACGCGCGTGATCGACAACAAGCGCGACCGGCTGACCACGATCCTGATCGCGCCGCTGATGACCTGCTCGGCGCGCATTCCCGTCTACACGCTGATCATCTCCGCCTTCATTCCGGCCAGGGACGTCTGGGGCTTCATCAACCTCCAGGGCCTGGTGATGTTCGGCCTCTACGCCGCTGGCATCATCAGTGCGCTGCTGGTCTCTTTCCTGATCAAGTTCTTCATGCTGCGCGACTACGCGCCGGCGCCGTTCATGCTGGAGCTGCCCGACTACAAGATGCCGCGGCCGAAATCGATCGCAATCGGCGTCTACACCCGCGCAAAAATGTTCTTGCACCGCGCCGGCACCACGATCTTCTCGATGATGGTGCTGATCTGGTTTCTGGCCTCGTTCCCGCAGCCGCCGCTAGGTGCCACCGAGCCGGCGATCGAATTCAGCCTGGCCGCAATCATCGGCAAGGCGATCGCGCCGCTGCTCGCCCCGGTCGGCTTCAACTGGCAGATTGCGGTGGCCCTGATCCCGGGCATGGCGGCGCGCGAGGTCGCGGTCGCGGCGCTCGGCACCGTCTATGCGATCGAAGGCGGCAAGGAGGCTGCCGAGCAGATCGGCCAGGTGTTGGCGACGAAATGGTCGCTTGCAACCGCGCTGTCGATGCTGGCCTGGTACATCTTCGCGCCGCAATGCGCATCCACGCTGGCGGTGATCCGGCGCGAAACCGGCAGCTGGACCTGGATGGCGGTGACCTTCACCTACATGCTGGTGCTCGCCTATGCGGCCAGCCTGGTGACGTACAACGTCGCCGTCGCGCTCGGCGCAGGATAGCGCCCCTCTCGAAATTGAAAGCGCGAAAACAACCCCATGCACAGTAGACGGGGATAGGAGAATCAATGGCTTACGCGTGTGCGCAGCAGGTAGCCGGATGGAGCGGAAGCGAAATCCGGAATTCTTGCACGACGCATCGCCGGCCCCGGATGCGCTACGCACCATTCGGGCTACGGACAACGAACGGCGCGCCCGTTGACCCGTCGGGCAAAACAGGAGCACGATGGCATCGTCTGCCCTTGCCGGCACAGTGACCGGCCATCCGTCTCCATGGATCAGTTCACCACCACCAGCCTCACTGCCGAGAGACTGCGCGAGGATCACCTCGCGGACCTCGTCGCGCTCCACCTCGATCCCGAGGTGTCCCGCTATATCGGCGGCGTACGCTCGGCCGAGAGGACCAAGGCTTATCTCGCCGTCAACATGGCCCATTGGGACCAGCACGGTTTCGGACTCTGGGCACTGAGAACGAGCGACGGAGCGTTCGCTGGGCGGGCGGGCATCCGGCACATCCTCGTGGATGACGTGGACGAAATCGAGATTGCCTACGCGTTCAAACGCAGTCTCTGGGGCCAGGGACTTGCGAGCCAAATCGCGACCGCGCTGACGCACGTCGGATTGTCACAACTCAAGCTGCCGTCGCTGATCGGCCTGGTCTTCGTCGGAAACGCCGCGTCCCGCCGCGTGCTGGAGAAATCGAATTATGTCCTCGAGCGCAGCACGCACCGTCACGGAGAAGACGTCGTGATTTACCGCGCCCGACGGTGAAAGACAGCGCGTGAGACGGTAAGGCGCAGCTTCGCCAGCGATCGATGCATTTCGCAGGAGCTTCGCTGTCCGAAGCTACCTGAAGTACCCCAGCATCAGATCGATATCCGAGCTGGCTGCCACGGTGCCGTTGAGCTCGGCATCGATGACGCGGCGGCAGGCTTCGATCGCGGCGTGATCGCCGAGATCGTTGGCGGCTTCCAGCACCAGCCATGCGGCGTCGACCGAGGCCTTGTCCGGAGCCGATCCGCCGGCATCGGCATCGCGGCTGTTGTTGAGGTTCTTGTTCGGATTCTTGTTCGGATTCTTGCGAACTGCAGTGCCGAATTGAGGCAACATTGCAAATACTCCCCTGCCAATTCCCGGATGATGCTCAGTGCACCTCTTCAGTGTACTCGTTCAGTGTACCTGGAGCTCGGGCTGACGACCCTGGGCGGAGTCGGTGCCGGCGCTGTTCTTGCGCGACTGATAGAACTTCAGAATGCTGCGCGAAGTCTCGATCTTGAGCCGACCGAAATCGCGCTCATTGTCGTGGAGCTCACGCGCCGTGATCAGATGATCCTTGGCACCGAGGAACAGCAGCGACATGGTGGTGTCCCAGGAGAAGTCGAGCGCCTTGCACAGCACCAGGATCATCTCACGGTTGCGGTCCATCAGCGCGCGCTCGATCACGTCGACCGGGAGCGCCGAGAGCAGCGACAGGCCGATCTGCACCTCGTCGAAACGGTGCTGCCGCGCATAGTTCGAGATCGAGTCCTGATTGAGATTGCCGAGCCTGTGCTGCGTCGTCACCGTGCGCTTGGCGACGAAATAGCTGCGCGACGAGGGACCGAACTTGGATTGCAGATCGCCGGTGACCTCGGTCACCGAGCTCTGGATCTGCGCCATCATCTCGGGGCGTTCGGTCTCCAGCCGGCGGCGGACGTCCTCGGACGCTTTCGAGATGAGCTGCTGGAAGATGTGGCGCGGCACGTCCCTGCGCAGGCCGAGCTGCTCGGCAAGGATCGAATCGCCCTCGGCGCGCCTGACCATGTGCAACAGGCCGGAGCCGGAGAAGCGCGCGCCCTCATTCCTGGCGACGGACGTCACGACTTCCTGGTTGCCGCGCTTGACCAGCACGTCGGTCACGGCCTCGCCGATCGACTTGCGCTGGGCGATGGCGAGCAGATGCGACTGGCCCTTGGTCAACGCGCTCTCGATCAGCATCTTCTCGTCGATACGATCGGAGTCGCGCAGCACGGGACCGGCGACCTCGATCGCGTCGTCGAGGGCGAGTTTTTCGATGACGTTGAGCGGGGCGTGGTCGCAGGCCGCCATCAATTCGGAAAGCTGCGCGCGCGCGACGACCTCGATCTCGTCGGCCAAACGCCCGATCACCTCGCCGAACATGCTGATCTCGTCGTCGCTGTAGCGGCCGGTGATCAGAATGTCGGTTGCGTGCCACAACGCCTTCGCCCGGCTCTCGTCGGTGCCGCGCGCGATCGCGTCGTCCAGATCCTGTAGCAGCGGTTTTGCCCCGTTCATCTCGATCACCCCAGTTCTTGGCGAGTCGTCCTGCCGCAAGTGGCAGGCCGCCGGATTCCTCAGGAATCGACCCTAGGGAACAAACGCGAGAATCCGGTAAAACCGGCAGATCAGTTTTGCCGGGGAAAATTCATTAAAATGCGGGGGAATGGATTCAGGGTTGCGCACGCTTCGTGGGCGGTGCGGAACGCGGTCACGAGACCTTGGTGAGGCTTGGTTGCCGCCATGCAGGAAGTGCGCTCCCTCTCCCGCTTGCGGGGGAGGGCTAGGGTGGGGTGTCTCCACATCGGGATTGTCCGAGATTTGCGGCGAAAATCCCGATGTGGAGAGCGCCCTCACCCGGCGCTTCGCGCCGACCTCTCCCGCAAGCGTGAGAGGTTAAGCCAGCCCGCGGCCCCATTGATGCAAACCAAAACCCGCCCTTACGGATTCGACGGCGTCAGCACCAGCGGCGGCTTCGGCTTCGGTTTTGGCGGCGGGCCCGGCGCCGGCCTCACCTCGATCGGCGGCGGCAGCGGCGCCAGTTGCTGCTGGCTTGCGAGCGGCGGGCTCGGCGCGGCGGGAGCTGCCTGCGGCGCCTTCGGCATCGGTGCGGCCTTGGGCTCCACCCTGGGCTTCGGCAGCGGCGCGCGGCGCGGATCGCGGCCGGGCATCGGCACATCGGTCAGCGACGGCTCCGGTGCGGTATCTGGCGAGACCAGCGTCGGCAGCGCCGCGGTGGCCGGCGGCGGCTCGCCGCGCTCGATGGCGTCCAGTCGCCGCGTCTCGCGATCGATCGTGCGCACCGCGAGCCATGACGACAGCGGCGCGAGATCGACGGTGCGATTGAGCTTGTCGGGGGGACCGGCCGCAAACAACTGGATTTCCGGCGGGGCACCGGACAGCCCGGTCATGATTGGCGTCAGGCTGGCGCGGATGTCGGCCTGGTCGGCGGGAATGTCGTAACCGCCGGAGACGATGGCGCGGGCGTTCTTCGCCTCCAGCGGCGTCGCGCCGACGCGCAGGCGGCCGTCGCGGATCGTGAACGGGATCTGCGCCGAGGCGACCGCGATGGGACCTGCCGACAGCGCGGGCTCGACCAGCTGCCGCAGCCGGTTGTCGTCGCTGACCTGGCCGCCGTCGCTGGCGCGGATGGCGATCTCGAAGGCGCGCGGATTGAGCCCGCCGATCTCGGCGGAGTCGAGCGTCACCGTGCCGTTGCCGGCGAGCGCGCCAATCAGTGCCGCAACACTGCGGCCCTGGCTCGTCAGCGCCATCTGCAGCGAGGCGCGTCCCTTCGGCAGAGCGAGATCGCGGTAGCGCAGTGTCGCCGCATCGACGTTGGTCAGTTCGAGACGCGCGCTCAGTGCGAGGCCGTTGGCGCCGGTTCTCGCATCCAGACTTGCAGACATCTCGCCGCCGCCGACGCCGCCCTTGAGCCCATCGAGCGCGAGCGACTGGCCGTCGCTCCTGATCGTGCCGCCGACGGGGCGCAGCTCGATGCCATCAGGCAGGCTCCCGCGCAACGCCTGGAAGGCGATCCGGCCGCGCCAGCCGCCAAGCAGGCCCGCACTCAGCGGCTCGCCGGAATTGTGCCCGGCCGCACCGATCGCCATCGCGAGTGCCGGCGCAAGATCGAGCGAGTCCAGGCCGACTTCGCCATCGACGGTCTTGTCCTGATCGAGCGTCATTGCGAGATGGCCACGCAAATGCGATCCGGAAGCGGTGCCGTCGAGATCGTCGAAGGTCAGACGGTTGCCGGACAGGCCGACGCGCGAGGACAGGGTGACGGCCTGCATCGACTTGTCGGCCGCGCTGGTGCCGAACAGCGGCGCCAGGTTGGCGTTGCGCACCCGCAAATTCACGCTGGCCTTTGGCTCCGGCGCCGACAATTCGACACTGCCCAGCGCATCCGCGTCCAGCCCGCCGCCGCTGAGCCTTGCGTTCAATTGCAGCGGCCGGCGCCACGCGCCGCTCAGCTTGCCTTCGAACTGCGAGGCGCCCTCGCCCGCCGTCACCACGCGATCGAGGCCGAGCAGTGCCAGCAGCGCGCCCGCCTGCGGTGTCGACAGTTTCGAGTCCAGCGTGAATTCGCTGTCGCGCAAGCGGTCAAGATCGATGCCGTTGACCGCCGCGGCCGGAGTCTGCGCCGCCAGCGTCGCACTGGCCTTGAGCTGCGGCGCATCGAGCTCGAGCACGGCGCGCGCGTCGCTACGATCGGCGTGCTCGGCGTTCTTGTCGAGACTGAGGTCGAGCTTCAGGCGCGTCGCACCGGGCAACGATGGCGGCGCATCGAAGCGGGCGCGGGCCGCAGGCGCAAACGGCTCGATCAATGCCGTGAGCTGGCGCAACGAATTGGCCGACGATGTCAGCGCAAGCTTGCCGGTTGTACTGGCGCGGTCGAAGCTGCCGCTCGCCTCCGTGGTCACGCCGCTGGCCTGGCCGAACCGCAACTGCTCCAGCGCCAGCGTCGCAGGGCCATAGCCGAGCTTTGCCGCGAACGGCCGCAGCTCCTGGCCGGCCGAGATCGCGCGACCGACGTCGAGGAAAAGTTTTGCTTCCTCGGGCCATTCGCCCTGCGGTCCGGCGAGCGCGCGCACGAAACTCGCGGCGGCATCGAGGTCGAGACGGTCGGCCCTGATATCGGCATCGATCCGCGAGCCCTTGCTCGCGCCGTTCTGGGCAAAATCGATCCGTCCCTCGATGGCACCGCCTTCGATCTCGGCCTTCAGTTTCTCGATGGCGAGATGGTTGGCGGCGATCGTCACGTCGCCGGCAAGGCGCAGCGGCCGCGTACTGCGGCGGTTGACCTCGCTGCGGCCCAGGAGCCAGGCCACCAGCGTATCGGGATCGGACGACTCGACGGTGAGACGGCCGCTGAAGCGGTCGGCGCCGGGCGTCGCGCCGTTGAGCGAGAGCTGCGTCATGCCGGGCGCGCGCAGCTCGAGCCGCTGGAAGGTCCAGGATTTGCCGTCGCTCTTGAGCTCAGCCGCGATGTTCTGGAGCGCACGTCCGCCCAGCATGATCTGGTCGGAGTTGAACTCGATCTGCGCTGGGATAGGCGCCTGTGGGATCGCCGCGAGGCCTGCGCGCAGCGCCGGCAGGATGCGCAGCGGCTCGGTGTCGTTCTTTCCGGCCAGCTTGTCGGCATCGACCTGGCGCGCCGACAGCACCGCGCGGAGCAGCGGCGAGGCGCCGAACCTGAGATCGCCGACGCCGCCGAGCTTCAGCGCGGCATCTTCGCTGCCGAAGCTCGCATCGATCTGGTCGAATTTTGCTCCGGCCGGATCGGCCTTGAGCTTGGCCGTGAGCTTCCAGGGCGTCGGCGCCGCCTCGCCAGGCTTCTTGAGTTGGGGAACGGCCAGCGTCAGCGCGCCGTCGAATTTCGGCAGGCGGTTGTCGAAGGCGAGCACCCCTTCGAGATCGGCCTGAATGGCGCGCTCGCCGGGATCAATGCTGAGATGCAGACGGGTGGCGCTACCGTCGGCGCTCGGGCCGGAGGAGATGCGGAACGGATAGCGGGTGCCGGCCGCAGTGAAATTGCCGTCGCCCCGCACCGCGCCCGCAAGCGAACGCACGTCGCCGGAGAAGGCGATGTCGCTCAGCTCGAGCGTCGAGCGGCTGGCAGTGTCATGCAGGGCGATACGGCCGGTGAGGTTCAGCCGCTCGATGGCGAGAGAGGCCAAGTTGAAGCTGCCGCTCGCGGTGGACGGCAGATCGACGCGTCCTCTGGAGTCGAGGCCGAGATCGACCGCCATGCCGTTGACCGTGAGCTCGGCGGCGCGCCATTCGCCGCGCATCAGGGAGCTCAGGCTGAACTCGACGTCGAGCTTGTCGGCGCGCAGCCGGCCGAGATCATTGTTGCCGCCGAAGGTGAGCGAGCGCAGCCGCAGCGTCGGCGCCGGCAACAGCCGCGCGTCGAGCTCGCCCGCCACCCGCACCGGCACGCCGATGATCCGGGTCGCCTCCGCCTCGAACTGGGGCCTGAACTGGTTCCAGTCGATGAAGTACGGCCCGATCAGCGCGGCGAGCAGCGCTAAGATGAAGGCAATCGCCAATCCGAGCAGCGTCGTCTGCACGGGTCTCCCCTCGGCCAAGCCGGCACCGGGCCAAATCTTGACCCCCAAACCCTGGCCGCAGAGGCTTCAGGCGCGCCGGAACTGCCCCTTATATAGGGGCAAGTGTGGCGAAGTCACAGCGACTGTTGCGCGCGGAGGTTAACGACGGGCCTCACCAGCTCGCCGGCAGCTGCTTCAGCCCGCGCAGCACGAAGGTCGGCCGCCATTGCGGGTTCTCGACGTTGTCGATGCGCAAATCCGGCAGCCGCCGCAGCAGCGTGGCGATGGCGATTTCGGCCTCGATGCGCGCCAACTGGGCCCCCAGGCAGAAGTGAATGCCGCCGCCGAACGATAGAGGCCTGACGTTCAGCCGGGTGATATCAAGCCTGTCGGGGTTGTCGGGATAGACGGCCGGGTCGCGGTTGGCCGAGCCGAGCAGGCAGAGCACGGTCTCGCCCTTGGGGATTTTGACGCCGCCGAGATCGTCGATGTCCTCCAGCGTGACGCGCCCGGTCATCTGCACCGACGAATCGTAGCGCAAAAACTCCTCGATCGCGTTGGTAATCAACTCCGGCCGCGTCTTCAGCAGCGCGAGCTGGTCCGGATTGCGATGCAGGGCGAGCAGGCCGTTGCCGATCAGATTGACGGTGGTCTCGTGGCCGGCGCCGAACAGCAGGATGATGTTGGCGGTCAGCTCCTCGTTGGTGAGCTTGTTGCCGTCTTCCTCGGCCTGCACGAGCTGGGTGGTGAGATCGTCGCCGGGATTGCGGCGGCGCAGTTCGAACAGCTGCTGGAAATACATCTGCGCCATCAGGTTTCCGGCGTTGCCCTTGGCGATCTCCTCAGGCGAGAGCGGCACGGGGTCGAGCAGCCGTCCGCCGTCGCGCGAGCTGTTGTAGAAGACCTCGCGATGGTCCTCGGGAATGCCGAGCATGTCGCAGATGATGGTGACCGGCAGGCGGAAGGCGAAATCCTCGATCAGGTCCATGTGACCGCGATCGATCGCCGCATCGATGGTCTGGTCGACGATCTCCTGGATCCGAGATCGCATGTCCTCGACCCGGCGGGCGGTGAAGGCCTTCACCACCAAGCCGCGCAGGCGGGTGTGGTCGGGCGGATCGGCCTGCAGCATCCAGTGGCTCATGCTGCGGAAGACCGGCTCGTCCATGATCTGCGGGCCGTAGCGGCGCTTGGAGCGCTCGACGTAATCCTTGCCGAAACGCTTGTCGCGCATCACCAGGCTGACCTCGGCATGGCGGCTGGTCACGAACGATCCGAACTGCGTTACATGGATCGGCTCGGTGGTGCGCAGCCGCGCGTAATGCGGATAGGGATCCCGGATGAAGTCCGGCGACAGCGGGTTGAACAACGGATCGCCGTTTGCGCCTGGCACTTGCTCGTTCATGGTGACCTCACATCGGTTGCCGCATGACACGAATACGCCGGTTGCTCCCTGACCCGCGCAGCGTAACCATCCCTGAAATTCTCAACTCGATACATTGTTGTATCGAGTTGCATTTTGCCCTAAACTGGTCCGATGTCAAGGGTGAGAACCAGGCCGACCAGGGACGACACGCGCGACAAGCTGTTCGAGGCGGCCGCCCGAATATTCGAAGCGGAAGGCATCGGCGGCGCCAGCATCGAGGCGATCGCGGCTACGGCCGGCTTCACCCGCGGGGCGTTCTATTCCAACTTCAAGAGCAAGGACGAGTTGATCATCGCCATGCTCGAGGACCATGTCGAGCAATCGATCCGGCGCAACCTCGACATCCTGGCGCAGCATGGCAACCTCGACGATTTCATCGCGGCGTTGAAGACGATGGACCGCAGCCGGCAGGATCCGCTCGGCCGCTTCCCGCTGCTGCACATGGAAATGATCCTCTACGTCGCGCGCGCCAAGAAGCGCCGCCCCGAACTTGCAAAGCGCCTGCGCGCGCGGCGCAAGCTTGTCGCCGACATCATCGAGGCTACGCTAAAGAGCAACGGCAAAAACGACGCGCTGAACCCGCCCTGGATGGCTTCAGTCGTGCTGGCTTTGGAAGACGGCTTTCGCCTGCACCGGCTGATCGATCCGGAGACGACGCCGGCCGACAGTTTTCTGCGCGCGATTACGGATTTGAGGCGGCGAACGGGGTTAGCGCCGGAGTAAAGCGCGCCTTACGCCGACCGCTTCACCGCAACCGCACCTAACAATCCGCAAAAGAGGCGACGGCAATTCGGTGGGTCCGGAACCTATCCAGCACCGGTTGGGGCACGGAGCTTGTGCAGCCGGCCGGCCACGGCTCGCACCTTGCGGGGGGCGGCTTGCCAGATCGACAGCGCCGACAAGCCGCTCACCGTAATGGCGATGGCGAAGGCCAGCGTGTAGTCGCCGGCGCGATCATAGAGCACGCCTGTCAGCCACGGACCGGCCGCGCCGCCGGCCAGTGCCGCCAGCATGATCGTGCCGAAAATGCTGCCCTGGTGCCTGCCCTGGAAAATCTCGAACACGACCGCGCCCATGATCGAGGTGAGGCCGTAGCCAAGCGCGCCTTGCGCGACAACCATCAGATAGACGAGCCAGAACGAGGGCTGATATTTCAACGCGATCAGCGCCGCGAAGCAGATCGCAAAACCTGCGCAGCTCAAAGCCCAGACCCACTCCCGCCCGATCCGGTCGGAGACGTGGCCGAGCAGGATCTGGCCGGGAATGCCGAGCAGGCTGACGACGCCGAGCGCCCATACCGCAACGTTCGAACTGAAGCCGATGTCGAGCAGGAATTTGGTCTGGTGCACCTGCACCGCGTACCAGATGTACAGGCCGCAGAAATAGCCGAGTGCGATCCACCAGAACCGCGCCGTGGCCAGCGCCCGCCTCAGCGTCCAGTCGGTGCCGGCCCAGACCGGATCGACGATGTTGGAGACGGGCTTTGCGGCGCCGGCGGACGGCGCGGCGTCGCCATCCGGCCGAAGGCCGATGTCCTCGGGCCGCTTGTGCAGGAACAAATTGATCGGCGCCAGTACGATCAGGATCATCAGCCCCATCGCGGTGCAGGCGGTGCGCCAGCCGGTCTGCTCGATCATGTGCTGCACCCACGGCAGCAGCGTCACCGAGCCGATGCCGACGCCGGCAAAGGCGATGCCGATCGCAAAGCCGCGCTTGCGGATGAACCAGTTCGGCAGGAACAGCGATTGGCCGGAATAGCCGAGGCAGACGCTGCCGGCGCCGACCATGACGCCGATGGTCACATAAAGATGCCAGGGTTCGCTGGTGAGTGGCGCAAGCAGCAGCCCGCCGCCCATCAGCGCGACGCCGAGCTCCATCACCGCGCGGGGACCGGCGCGATCCATCAGCCGGCCGATCAGCGGACTGACCGCGCCCGAGACCACGAAGCCGAAGGAGAAGGCGCCGGCGGTGATGCCGCGCTCCCAGCCGAATTCGGAGATGATGGGAGGAAAGAACAGGGAAAAGGCGGTGCGCGCGTTGATGCCGATGGCCATGGTGACGAAGGTCACCGCGACCACGACCCAGCCGTAGAAGAACGGAAGCCGCATTTTTGTTTCATCCCTGGACGATCCTTCGGACCATCTCGGGATATCCGGGTCAAGCGCTTTCCGCGCATGCCCGCCGGGCGGCCAACTCAGGCGGCGTCGAGCTGTGAAGGTTTGACGGGCGCGTCGAACAGAATCCGGTCAATCGGCTGCGGGCGGCCGAACAGATAGCCTTGCGCGAAGTTGACGCCAAGCGCCTTCAACCGCTCGAACTCCTCGCGGGTCTCGACGCCCTCGGCGGTGACCGACATGTCGAGGCCGCGCGCCAGCGTCACGATCGAGGAGATGATCGCGGAACTGCGCGGCTGATGGGTGAGGTTTCGGATGAACGACTTGTCAATCTTGATCTTGTCGAACGGGAACGCGGTGAGATAGCTCAGCGAGGAATAGCCCGTGCCGAAATCGTCCAGTGCAAGCTCTATACCGGCGCTCTTGAGCCGTTCCATGAAGGCATGATTCTCGGCGCCGCGCTCAAGCAGGACCGACTCGGTGATCTCGATCTCGAGCCGTTGCGGCGGCAGCCCGGAATCCCTCAGCGCAGCCGAGATCATGTCGAACAGATCCGCTTCCTTGAACTGGATCGGCGACAGGTTCACAGCAACCATCAAATCGGAAGCCCAGCTCGCCGCATCCGGGCAGGCGCGCCGCAACACGAATTCGCCGAGCGGCACGATCAGCCCGGTCTCCTCCGCAAGCGCGATGAACTGGTCCGGCGGAATCAAGCCGCGCGTCGGATGCCGCCAGCGCACCAGCGCCTCGAAGCCGCGCTGCGCACCGCAGAGAGCATCGACGAACGGCTGGTAATGCACTTCGAGCTGGCAAAGCGCGATGGCATCGCGCAGATCGCCTTCCAGCGTGTTGCGCGCTTCCAGTTCCGCCGACATCGCCTCGTCATAGATGGTGAAGCAGTTGCGGCCGGCCGATTTCGAGCGGTAGAGCGCGAGGTCCGCTTTCTTCAAGAGCTGTTCCTGATCGCTGCCGTGATCCGGCGCGATCGCAATGCCGATGCTGGTGCCGATCTCCACGCGGTGTCCGGGCAGGAGGAACGGCTCGGCCACCAGCTTGGCGATCCGTCCCGCCAGCTCGGTCGAGCCGGCGCGCTGATCCTCACAGCCTTGCTGGATACAGCCTTGCTGGATGATGGCGAATTCGTCGCCGCCAAGTCGCGCCAGCACGTCGCTCGCCCGCAACGCCGATTTCAAGCGCTGCGCCACCTGGCGCAGCAGCGCATCGCCAGCGCCGTGACCAAGAGAGTCGTTGACGTTCTTGAAGCGGTCGAGATCGAGCATCAGGATCGAGAACGTGACGCCGCCATCCTTCAACTGGCCGTTGATCTCGTCGAGCCGTGAGAGGAAAAAGGCGCGGTTCGGCAGTCCGGTCAGGATATCGGTCTGGGCGACCTCTAGCACGCGCCTGTTCGCCAGCGACAGCCGCCGCGAATTGCGGCTTGCCAGCATCAGATAGGTCGCAAGCGACAGCGTCAGCAGCATGCCGACGATGAGCACCGCGACCGCGCGGTCGTAAGCCATCTCCAGCGGACCGCTCGGGGTCTGCATCGCGCGGACCTGCCAGTCGGTATCGCCGATCTTGAGCTGACCCGACCAGTGCAGGCCTTGCGTGACGTCGCGCATCGACTGTGGGGCGTTGGCTGCCGAGGAATAATCCGGCAACGCGTGCGCCAGGCTGACGATTTGCCCCGTGAAGGGCGGATAGACGTTCATGCTGACCGCCGAGCTGGCCCCGGTCGTCACGCGAATGGATTGCATCAGCAGCGGCAGATCGAAAACGCCGACGACGAAGCCCGCCAGATTGCGGCGCCGGTCGGCAACCGTGTCGCGGGATGTGCCCTTGGCGTAGACCGGCACCACCACGAGGGCGTTCGGCAACTGGCCGTTCTCGCGGGGACCATAGAGCCTGGCCCGCAGCGATGCCATCTGATCGTTGTCGCGTGCTCGCTCGAGCACAGCACGGCGATCCGGGACGGTTGCGTAATCCATGCCGTAGACGAGCGAGGTCTTCGGCTGCGTCGAATAGAAGACCGGAAAATATTCGTCGCTCTGCGGCGCGGTTGCAAAGCCTTCACCCTGGAGCGACCTGATGCGATAGCCGGAGACGCCGTCCGCAACGGCGGCTGCCTCGTAGTCGGCACGCTCCCTGCGATTGACCCGCGGCAGCCAGGCAACGCGCAGCATGCCCGGATGGCGCTCGAACAGGCGGGCGCTGAAGGTCTCGAATTCGCTGCGGGTGATTTCCTCGTTGGCCGATTCGAACAGCGTGCGAAGCGCAACGAGCCGGCTGATATACTCGTTCATGCAGTTCTGCATGATGAGGGACTGGGTTTCGGCCGCGTTCTCGAACTCGATCCTGTTGACGCGATCCTCCCATCGCGCGACCGCGGCGGCGCCGACCAGCGAGAACAGCAGACCGACGCTAGCCGCGACCAGCGCAGGACGATACAGCCGAAGCAGCGGCGCAAGCCGTCACCGCCCGGTCATACGTCCCCGATCCTGATCATTCTGATCGTGATCGCTCATCCCCAAGCCGTCGTCCCCTTCCCGCGACGGACCGAACCTGTGGTTGAGCCGCCGGAGCCACTATCGGAACAGGGCCGAGGTTAAGAACTTGAGAATTTCGGAACCCGGCTGTTTCGCATTGCCCGGCTTAGTTAATGAAGTGCTGGATTGGCGCGAAACTTATGAAAGTAAGTTGCCGGTTTTCCCCGGAGTAGTACGGACCCGCCGATACATCACCGATTCATGCTGCCGGGATATCTCTCCCGGAGCTTCTCCCGCACTCGGCGACTTCTTGATGTATCGATTTCGATTAGCAACACCCATCATCCTGACCATCGCGCTGCTGGCCGCGACCATGCTCTCGGCCAGAGGCGAGGAGACCGGCGTCAGCGACGATGCGATCCTGTTTAGCCAGGCCGCCGCGCTCGAGGGCCCCTCCTCCGCGCTCGGACAGCGCATGCGGCAGGGCATCGTCGCCGCGTTCACCGAAATCAATGCTAAGGGCGGCGTCCACGGCCGCAAGCTTCGACTACTCAGCCGCGACGACGGCTACGATCCCGATCGCTCGGTGGCGCAGACGTTGCGATTGATCGAGGAGGACAAGGTGTTTGCGCTGATCGGCGCGGTCGGCACACCAACCGCGATCGCGACGATTCCGATCACCAGCGCCCGGGGCGTCCCGTTCATCGGTCCGTTCAGCGGCGCCGAATTCCTGCGCGACCTCGAGCTCTCCAACGTCGTCAACATTCGCGCGAGCTACGGCGCGGAGGCCGAGGCCTGGATCAAGCACCTGACCGAAGACCGTCACTTCACCCGGATCGGCATCTTCTACCAGGACGACGCGATGGTCTCACCGGCGTGAAGCGCGCGCTGGCCAAGCGCGGCCTCGAGCTCGCCGCCGAAGGCACCTTCGAGCGCAACACCCGCGCGCTCGCCTCGGCCTGGCGGATGCTCAAGCGCGCCGAGCCGGAGGCCATCGTCATGGTCGGGACCTACGGTCCCTGCACCGAATTCATCAAGCTCGCGCACCGTAGCGGCTTGCGTCCGACCTTCGTCAACATCTCCTTCGTCGGCGCCGTTGCCCTCGCCGGAGAGCTCGGCCCCGAGGGCGAAGGCGTCATCGTCTCGCAGGTGGTGCCGTTCCCCTGGGATCGCTCGCTGGGACTCGTCGCGGATTACCAGGCGGCGCAGAAGGCGTTCGACCCAGCGCTGACGCCGGACTTCGTGTCGCTGGAAGGCTATCTCTCCGGCCGCCTCGCGGCCGCGGCGCTGGAAAAGGCTGGGCCGAACCCGACGCGCGCCGAGCTGTTGCGAGTCGTCAACGAGATCGGCCGCTTCGACATCAGCGGCAGCCTCGTCACGGTCGGCCCGCGCATGATCGACACGCCGCCAATGGTGTTTTTGACGGTGATCCAGAAGGACGGAACGTTCAGGGCTGTCGATCGGCTTTAGGGCGCGATCGAATAACACACGGCTGCTGCTCCGAATGAGGTGCGTTCAGCAATCGCATGTGGATTTCACGAGGATTGTCCGCGGGCTTGCTCCGCCTCTCCCGCTTGCGGGAGAGGCCGACGCGCTCGCAGAGCGCGGCGGGTGAGGGCTCTCGCCACGGCGGGATATCCTCCCCAATCTCAACAATCCCGACGCGGAGACACCCGCAAGCGGGAGAGGGAACCCACTGCCGATGTCGCCGCATCGTGCACCCATATGCGATTGCCCTGCCGTCTGCGGGGAGGGAGCAGAGAAAGCATGAGTTAGGTGTGCTAAGGTCTCCGCGTCCAGCGTTCGGCATTCACCGCGCCCGGCGGGATTTCGCCTTTGACGATCGCCTCGACCTGGCGCACGGTTTCCAGCGACTGATATTCGATCGCCTGCGGTGTCAGGCCGCCGACATGCGGCGTGGCGATCACGTTCGGCAGCTTTGCCAGCTCCGGTGTCGGCATCTGGTCGGGCGCGCGGCCGACATCCATTGCAGCACCCGCGATGCGGCCCTCCATCAGGGCCTTGGCGAGCGCCGCCTCATCGACGAGATTGCCGCGCGACAGATTGATGAACACGGCATGCTTCCGCATGCGTGCCAGCGCCGCCTCGCCGATCAAATTCTCCGTCTGCTCGTTGGCGACGGCGAGGCAGACGACATAGTCGGAGGCGGCGAGCAGTTCGTCTAACGCGACCTGCCTGATCGCAACATCGCTGACGGCGGCGAAGGGATCGGACACCAGCACCTCCATGCGCAGCACTTTGGCCACCTCGGCGAGGTAGCGCCCGATGCTGCCATAGCCGATGATGCCGATCCGGCTGCCCGCGAGCTGACGGCCCATCAGCGCCTCCGGCTTGCGGCCAGCCTGGTAGTCGGCGGTCGCCCGCGATACGCCGCGCGACAGATCGACCATGAAGCCGAGCGCGAGCTCGGCGACTGCCTGCACGAAGCCGGGGCCGGCGCGGGTCACCAGGACGCCGGCGTTCGAGGCCGCATCAACATCGACGTTGCGGATGTCGACGGCGCAGCGGACAAAGGCGCGCAAGCGCGGCAATCGCGAAAAGATCTCGCCGCGGCCTTCCGTCATGCGATCGGCGACGATGATGTCGGCCTCCCTGGCCGCGTCGACGAGGCTGGCTGCACCGAGGGGCTGATCGCCCTCGTGCAGGATCACCTCGGCGATCGCCCGCAGGCCGTTCAGGCTGCGATCGCCGTAGTAATTGCGGCGCATCTCCGGCGTGTGAGCCAACAGGACCTTCACGGCAAGACTTTCATGACAAGACTCCTTCAATAGCCGAACGCGCGCGGCAGCGCGGTCGAGAGCGACGGCACGAACGCGATCACCAGCAGGCAGAGCAGCAACAGGCCCAGATAGCCCATGATCGGCTTCACAGTCTGCTCGATCGGCACGTTGCCGATCAGGCAGGCGCCGTAGAGTCCGAGCCCGAGCGGCGGCGCGAACAGGCCGATGCCCATCGCTATGACAAGCACGACGCCGAAATGCAGCGCATCGACGCCGAGCTGCACGGCGACCGGCAACAGCAGCGGCCCGAAGATGATGAGCGCAGCTGCGCCTTCCAGCACCGATCCCATTACGATCAGCACGGCGATCGCCAGCAGCATGAACAGCCAGACGCCGCTGGTCTTGGACAACCCGAGCATGAAATCGCCGACCGCATGCGGCACCTGCTGGAGCGTCAGCGTGAAAGCGAGCGACTGCGCGGCGGCGACAATGAAGAGCACCAGACCCGCCCGCGTCGCCGCCTGGACGAAACTGTGCGCGGCCGTTTTGAAGCTGAGCTCGCGGAACACGAGCGCGCCGATGACGAGCGCGTAGGCGACGGCGAAAGCCGAGATTTCCGTGGCCGTGGCAAAGCCGCTCTTGAAGCCGAAAAAGATCATGAAGATCAGGCCGAACGAGGCAATCGCGCCGCTCCACAGGCCGGACACCGGAATCTGCGGCTCGATCTCCTCGACCGCGGCGGGACGCTTGCCGAAGATGATCGAGACGACGATCAGGACCAGCGCCATCAGCGCCGCCGGAAGCAGACCGGCGACGAACAGCCCGCCGATCGACAGATTGGCGACGAAGCCGAGGATGATCAGGTTGATGCAGGGCGGAATGGTCTCCGCCATCACGGCGGATGCCGCAAGCAGCGCCACCGCGCTGCCCGGATTTTGTCTGGAGCGGCGCGCCGCCGGGATCAGCACGGAGCCGACGGCAGCGACATCGGCCATCTTCGAGCCGGAGATGCCCGAGAACAGCACCATCGAGGCCACCATCACCACGTTCAGCCCGCCGCGCATGCGTCCCACCGCACGCTGCAACAGCTCGATCAGGCGCACCGACATGCCGTTGGCTTCCATGAGGTAGCCAACGAGGATGAAGAACGGGATCGCCAGCAGCACGAAGTTATCGATGCCGCGCGCCATCTGCTGGGCGAAGATGACACCGGGAAGCGCGCCCTCGACCCAGATGAAGATCAGCGCGGCCAGCGCCAGCGCAAAGCCGATCGGCAATCCGCCGAACAACGTTGCGAAGAAGCCGATCAGCATCAGCGTGCCCGCCGACGGCACCGATGATGGCGACAGATAATCCCAGGCGAGGTAGAGGCCGGTCAGCACGGCAATGGCAACGACGCCCCTGACGATATCGGGAAGCGGCCTTGCGCAGAGCTGATCGACGGCGAACACCGTCATGAACAGCGCACCGAGGCCCATCGGGTAGAAGGTGAGCTCCAGCGGCAGCCCGGACCCGGTGGTCTGTCCCGCCGTCAGCGAGCCCAGCTTGATCGCGTGATAGGCGACATAGGCAGAGATCAGCACCACCAACAGCGCGCTCGCCGCATCGATCAGCGCGCGCAGCCGCACCGGCGCCAGATCGCGGAAGAAGGACACCCCGACATTCTCGCCGCGCGCCAGCGCGCTCGCCGCGCCGAAGAACGCCGATCCGACCATCAGCCCGCGCGCGACGTCGTCCGACCATTCGACCGGCGCGTTGAAGAGAAAGCGCAGCAGCACGGAGGCGCACACCACCACGAGGTCGGCGGCGAGCAGGACGGCCGCGACCGCGTCGCTCACGCGGAGCAGGAGGGTGACGCTTGCGTGACGGCCGCCCGAGAGCGACACCGCGCCCGTCAACGCCATCTCAGGCTTGGCCATCTCAGGCTTGGGTCGCGCGGATGATGTCGATGACGGGTTTGGACTCCGGCCGCGCCTTGATGAAATTCTCGGTCTGCGGCGCGACGCGCTTGCGGAAGGCGTCGCGGTCGCATTCCGCCACCGTCACGCCCTTCTCGGTCAACGCGGCCAGCGCTTCCTTCTCGACCGCAAGCCCGTGGGAACGCGTGTCGGCCGCGGCCTTCTTCGCGGCATCGAGAAAGCCGTCGCGCAGCTTCTGATCCATGCGGTTGAAGGTCATGTCGCTGAAGTAGATCGCAAGAGGCGAGAAATTGTGCTGCGTCAACGCATAGAATTTTGCCGTCTCGAAGAACTTGCTGGCCAGGATCGTCGGCGGATCGTGCTCCAGTCCGTCGAGCACGCCGGCCTGCAACGCCGTGTAGATTTCGCCGAACGCCAGCGGCGTCGCGGCCGCGCCCATCAGACGCAGGCACTCCGTGATCACCGGATTGGGCAGCGTCCTGATCTTGAGCCCGGCGAGATCCTCCGGGGTCTTCACCGGCTTCCTCGCCAGCACGCTGCGCGAGCCGAAATTATAGGCCCAGGCGATGATGCGGATGTTGCCGCCCTTGAGCAGCGCGTCCTCGATCGGCTTGGCAGCGCCGGCATCGAACGCCTTGGTCTGCTGCGGGAAGCTCGCGAAGAGGTAGCCGAGATCGAAGGTGCCGATCAGCGGCACCAGATTGGCCGAGATCGACGAGCCCGACACCATCAGGTCGATGACGCCGAGCTTGACCGAATTGATGACGTCGATCTCCTGCCCGAGCTGGTTGTCGGGGAAGAAGGCGACCTCGATCTGCTCACCGAGCCCGTTTGCCTTCAGGCTCTTGACGAGATTGTCGTAGTAGACGCGGCCATTGGCATATTTCGGATCGTTCGGCAGCGAGGAGGAACATTTCAGCTTCAACGTCGCGGCCTCGGCGCGGCCGATGATGGCGGGGGAGAGCACGAGGCCGGCGGCGAGCGCTGTCGACGATTTGATGAACGTGCGACGGCTGACGGGCGCGATGATCATGGCGCGGTCTCTCCCAGATTTTTTTTGCAGCCGCGATCGTTGTCGCAGCGTGTTGGCGCGACTGTATGGCCAAAGCGACAGCGCAGGCAAGGGTTGCAGACCTCGTTGCGCAACGGTCCCAGCGGCGAGCGCATCGGCGGCGGCCCGAACCGAAATGGCTATGTTTTCCGAGATTTCGGCGACGCCGCGCAATGGCGCGGCGGCAGAAAGGCTCCGGCGCAAGAATAGCGCGGATCGATCCAATTCAGGTATCGATCAATGCCAAACGCATCTTGATAGATTCGCCAGCGCTCGGCGCGCTGACACGCAACCGGAAAAGCGAGAGCCGCAGGATCGCTCTCCGCGATCCCGCAGCTCCTCGTTTTGGAACGGCTGGACTTCGAAATCAGCGCGAATGCGCGCCGCTCAATTGGCCGCTCCCCGCCTCGACATCGCGCGACGGACGCAGCGCGTAGGCACCATCGCCAAGCAGCGCCTGCGCCACTAGCGCGATCGCCCAGACGGCGGGGAATTCCCAGCCACCCTTCGGGTTGGTGAAGAAGAAGCCGGCGGCGCCATGCACCGTGAAGATCGCGCCGAGCAGGACCGGGATGCCGGTCAGCGCCGCGTAGCGGGTCCAGATGCCGAGGATCAAGGCGACGCCGCTCAGCACTTCCACGGTCATCACGACATAGGCGAGTTCGGGCGGGAAGCCGAGGCTGCCGAAGTATTTTGCGGTCCCGGCCGGGGTGAAGACGAACAGTTTCAGGCTGGCGTGGGCCAGGAAAAGCACGCCCAGTGTCACGCGCAGCACCAGCGCGGCATAGGGAGCAGTACGGGAATCGATCATGGCGGTCTCCTTTGTCGGACCGAGCTATGATCTATTCTCAATCGAATGATAATCCGGTATTGTGAAAATATACTTCACACCGATAGAGTGAAATAGATGCTCGACCGGCTGACCAGCCTGGAAGTCTTTGCCAAGGTGGCGGCGATCGGCAGCTTGTCCGGCGCGGCCAGGGCCATGAGCCTGTCGCAGACCATGGTCACCAAGCATGTGGCCTCTCTCGAAGCTCGGCTCGGCGTCAAACTGTTCCACCGCACCACGCGGCGGCTGTCCATCACGGAGGCCGGACGCAGCTATCTCGAATCCTCCGAACGGATCCTTGCCGACATGGAAGTCGCCGACGCAGCGGTCGCGCGCGAGCGCGTCGAGCCGCGCGGACTGCTGCGCGTCAACGTGCCCGTCGTGTTCGGCACCCGGCAGATCGCTCCGCTCATCTCAGAGTTCTCGGAACGCCATCCCGAGGTCACGATCGAACTCGGCCTCAACGACCGCCTGGTCGATCTCGCCGATGAAGGCTGGGACCTTGCGATCCGCATCGGCACCTTGCGCGACTCCAGCATGGTGGCGCGGCGGCTCGCGCCGAACCGCATGGTCGTCTGCGCCGCACCGTCTTATCTGGCGAAGCATGGCACGCCGCGTAGCGTGGCGGACCTCGCCGCCCACAATTGTCTCGGCTACACGCTCTCGCAGCAGGCGAGCGCGGCGGAATGGCTGTTCGGGGCGAACGGCGAGATCCGGGTCCAGGTCAAGGGCAATCTGCGCGCCAACAATGGCGATGCGCTGCGCGCCGCGACGTTGGGCGGCCTTGGTCTCGCGCGACAGCCAACCTTCATCATCGCCGATGATTTGCGCGCCGGCACACTCGTCGCGCTTGGGCTAGACCAGCCGGAAATCCAGACCTCGGCTGTGCATGCGGTCTACCTGCCCGACCGCCGACCGCCGGCCAAGGTCCGCGCCTTCATCGACTTTCTCGCAGGTTGCTTCGCGCCCGAACCGCCTTGGGACCGCGGACTGTCCTGACGCAGCACGGCGGATCGCTTCAACTCCGGGGACCTCCCCATTTTGCCGCAGCCCGGCGAGCGTGATCCAGTGCACAGACAGGGTCATGGCGGGCGACTAGAAAAGGTGACATCATCGCGCGCATTGCCGACGGAGGTAACACCATGCGCCGTCCAGCCTTTTGCAGTTTGTTTCTTGCGTCCGGCCTCCTTGCTCTCACACAACTCATGACAACGACGCAGGCCGCGGCCGAAGCGCGGCTTGCGCTGGTAATCGGCCAATCCGCCTACCGCACCGTGCCGGAACTGCCCAATGCCGCCAACGATGCCAAGGGTATGGCGGAGCTGCTCGGCAACGCCGGCTTCACCGTGACCACCGCCCCCAATCTGGCGCAGAACGAGATGCGCGAGGCGATCTCGGATTTCGCCGGCAAGGTCAGCGCCAGCGGCGCCGACACCGTCGCGCTGGTGTTCTATGCCGGCCACGGCCTGCAGATCGACGGCGAGAACTATCTGGTGCCGGTCGATCTCGATCCCAAGCGCGAGGCCGACATTCCCTTGCAGGGCGTGCGGCTGAACGACCTTCTCAACACGCTTGGCGCGCTGCCGACGCGGGCGCGCATCTTCATGCTCGATGCCTGCCGCAACAATCCGTTCCCGGCGCTGAGCGGCGCCGGCCACGGGCTTGCGATCGTCGACACCAAGGCCGGCGCGCCCGGCTCCTTCATTTCCTATTCGACCTCGCCAGGCTCCGAAGCCGAGGACGGCTCCGGCATCGACAGCCCCTATACCACCGCGGCGCTGAGTGTCGCCAAGCAGCCCAACCTGCCGATCGAGGAAGCGTTCAAGCGCATCCGCATCGCCGTGGCGCAATCGACCGATGGGCGGCAGATCCCCTGGGAGAGTTCGTCGCTCACCACCGACTTCAAGTTCTTCGGCGACAGCAGCGGCCAGCAACCTTCCGTCCCGGGCGCAGGCTCGATGGCGCTTGCAAGCGCCACGCGCAGCGTCGAGGACTGGCGCAAGGACTTGCAGGGCAAAGATGCCAAGGCCGCCTATGATCTCGTGATCGCCGACGATACCGTGCCGGGTTATCAGGCCTATGTCGAGCTGTACGCGCAGGCGTCGTTCACGCCGCGCCTGCGCACGATCCTGGAGCGCCGGCGCCAGATGCTGGCGTGGGAGCGGGCCACCGCGATCAACACCCGCGCCTCGTTCGAGGCCTACCTTGCCAACTGGGACAACAGCGACCTTGCGGCAACAGCGCGCAGGCTGCTGCTCCGCGTGCAGAACCGCAATTACGCTTTGCCCGTTGCGGCCGCTGCGGCCCCAGCTCCGATCGCGGTCGCGCTGGCACCGACCTGCCCGTGCTCGACGCCCACGACACCGGCAACGCCGATCAACCCGACGGTCGCCCCCATCATCAAGAAGCGCGTCGACGACACGCCGCCCAAGCGCAAGGTCGTCGAGACGCCGCCCAAGCGCCGGCCGCCGCCGCCCGACGAAGTCGTCTACGAGCGCGCGCCGCCGCCGGATCGCGGCCCGCCGCCCGGCGCTGTGATGCAAGGCGTCGGGATTGGTATCGGGATCGGCATGGGAATGGGTGGCGGCCGCGGCGGCGATTATCACAACGACCGCGGCCGGTACTAAGGCTGCCGCGAGGCGGAGGACAAATATGTCCTCCGTCATTGCGAGCGCAGCGGTCGCGGTAGGGACGCTCATTGCTGAGCGCCCCCCGCACAGATCCGTACGTGCGGCTTTCCCGCATACGGCTCCCACCTCGGGTGAGTGACGGCGAAGCGTGCTCGCGGCCAAGGATGACGGATGTTGGGCCTGGGGAGGCAGTCACAGGCGAGGCGACTGATCGTCTCCCACCTCATGCCATCGGTCTGGCTGCGGCGCCGGAGCGTGCG
>NZ_JADPKQ010000429.1:0-533 GCF_023074015.1 Bradyrhizobium sp. 142 | reverse complement strand
CGCATCCCGACGGTTACGGCCGCAGCTGGTTCTGCGAACTCTATCGAGCCTGGGAAGGCCGGTTGTCGCCGACGATGCGGCAGGCGCATGTGGCCGGCGAGAAGCTGTTCGTCGATTACGCCGGTACGACGATTGACATCGTCGATGCCGCGACCGGAGAGGTGCATGCCTGCCAGCTGTTTGTCGCAGCCCTCGGCGCATCGAGTTTTACGTACGCCGAGGCAACCTTCACGCAGACGCTGCCCGACTGGATCGGCTCGCACACACGCGCCTTTGTCTTTTACGGCGGTGTGCCGGCGATGGTCGTTTCCGACAATCTGAAGTCCGGCGTCACCAAGGCCTGCTTCTACGAGCCGGGCGTCAATCGTGCCTATGCCGAAATGGCGGCGCATTACGGCACCGCCATTCTGCCGGCCAGGCCGCGACGGCCACGGGAGTGTTTCATACTGCACCTTGTTCTGGCGATTGCGCGGCGATGGAGATGAGCCGGGCCGCGCGGGCGTCGCGCCCTCCGCAGCCTTTGAGTATGGTCT
>NZ_JADPKQ010000058.1:0-22570 GCF_023074015.1 Bradyrhizobium sp. 142 | reverse complement strand
GGGCCGGTCAAGGCCAAGCCTTGCGGTGGCCGCAAGTGCGGCCAGCCTTGACCGCCCCTGCGCGCGGCGGCTGCAAGATTGATGGCCGGGACGGAAGAATGGCCTG
Organism: Bradyrhizobium sp. 142; assembly: GCF_023074015.1. Taxonomy (NCBI): domain Bacteria; kingdom Pseudomonadati; phylum Pseudomonadota; class Alphaproteobacteria; order Hyphomicrobiales; family Nitrobacteraceae; genus Bradyrhizobium; species Bradyrhizobium sp. 142. The sequence continues at coordinate 22,464 of NZ_JADPKQ010000058.1, read as the reverse complement.
CGGCGCGGCCGAACAAAAGAATGGACGCACGCGATTTCCAGCAAGCGTCATCTCGATAATGAAAAAATCGCTTGTCCATCTCATCCGTCGTCCGCAAGTGTTTCCAGTGCTCGGCCGGGAAGTCGTAGAATGCGAGCAGCGTGTCTCGATCCTTGCGCAGGCAGTCGGCCGCCTTCTCGTATTTCAGCGCGTAGCTCTCGATGAAGGCGTCGAACGCCAGCTCGGCGGCGAGCCGCCGAAATAGGAACCCCGCAACAGGAAGCGCGTTTCCATTGTGCTTTCGGCCCAGACCAACCCCTAGTCAGCCGGAAGATTGGAATAGCGGCTCCAGCTCCCCCGGGGCTGGGGCCGTTTGCCGTAGTGGGGTTCAACTGTAAGGCCGCCTCAGTAAGCGGCGATGGCCGCACCTAAGGTTTCCCTCGGGTGCGGCCATTTCTTTCCTCACAGGTCAACGCGGTGCTGCGGTGCTGCATTCGAGCGCGGTACGCACGGTCAGCCGTGCCTGCGCGAAGGCGACCAGCAGCCGCTGCGTTCGCGGAACGATGTCCTTGCCTTCAAACGCGCGCGGAACGGAGACGGGATATTGGTCCTGCTCAACATCGCCGCCGAACCTCGGAAATGGCACTGGCAGGGTCGTGGCCCCTGATGTCCACGCATCTCGATCGCCAGCCGCAGCCGTTGCCTGACGACTCCCTTCTCCTTCGTGGCAATGAAGGCGTGATTATCGCCATCGAGTGCCCATAAGAAATCAGGAACTATCGGCCTTCCAGAGCGTCTCACTCAGACTTTCGGCGTCCCCACCCTGCTGCCGGAGGTCAATTGGAAGAGACCGCGATACCGGCCCTTCGCCGCCTTCAGGCGCCGGGGTCAGCGGCGCGACATCGAGGTTGACGATGAGCAAGACGAAGGGCGTGACGCAGCGGATCGCCGGCAAGGCAAAGCAAGCCATCGGCGAAATCATCGGAGATCAGGATCTCCACGAGCAAGGCAAGGACGAGGCGGAGCGCGGCCGCGAAGACCTCGATAAGCCGAGCGAGCTCAATCCGCTGAAGAAGCTCAAGCAATTGACGTGAACGTCGTCGCACCTCCGGCCCGTTGGCTAACCAGATGTGGCACAGCCCTGGAGATATCGTCTGCGCGTGATGGCTCACGCCATTCGCCACAAACAGCAGGGCGAAATCGCGCTGATGGAACACGTGCAGGGAGTTGTCGCGGCCCTGCACAACATGCTGGCAGACAACGTCAACTGAAGTGCCTTCGCCCTCACTGGCGCATCAGCCGAGGCCACCGCTTGGCGCCTCTCAGCGTCAAGCAGCACTTCTACCACCACCGACCCCTCGCCTTCCGAGCGCCCGGGAACCTTTGTTTTCAGATGGTGTTTTGCGGAGCAGGAGAAAGAGAGATGACCAAGGCGGAGATTACAGCACGTTTTCTGAAGAGAGGTCAGCACCGAGATCGATGAGGAGGATGAGCGCGCGATCAACGGTCTCCCGATAACCACCAAACAGATGGCCAATGGTGAGGCAATCGCTTCTATCGGGGATCGCCCTTCCGCCTGCTGTCTGGTCATCGAGGGGTCTGTTCTACGGTCGAAGATCGTCGGCGTCCGACAGCGTCAGATCCTGGCATTCCATCAGCCAGGTGACGAGCGCATTGACGTCGTGATGGATTCATTCCCCATGGTCTGCGAGAGCTGATAAAGCATCGCCCCAACATTGCTCAGGCGCTTTGGCGGGACACCGTGACGGATGCCGCGATCTTCCGCGAGTGGATCTGCAATGTTGGCCGGCGGGATGCAACGAGTCGCGTGGCGCACCTCGTGCTCGAATTGTACACCAGATAGAAGGTTATCGGGAGGACCGACGGACGACCTTCAGCTTTCCGGCAACTCAAGCACTCTTCGCCGACGCCGTCGGAACGAGCTTGGTCCATATGAATCGCGTAGTCCAGGAATTGCGCAGCCTGGGTCTTCTGGATTTCGACAGGGGGCGCATTTCCTTACTGGACGAGGCCAGGCTGAGAAAAGCGGCCGACTTCGACGCACTTTATCTCCACCTGGACCATTGCTGTGAGCCATGCGGTATTATTTCGACGTCGAAGACGATTTCCTCGCAGTGTCGGACAGCGAGGGGACCGAATATGCCGGTCTCGAACCCGCGACGAGGGAAGCGATCATCGCCGCAACGTCGATCGCCAGGGACGTGTTCAACGTCGAAGGGATCACAGGTGACAGTGACCGTGAGAAACGAAGACAGGCCTCTATTTACAATGACTGTCAGGATGGCCCGCAAGGAATTGGGCTGACGCTCGGTTGCGGCGTCCGCGCTACGGAGTCGCTCCATCCCTTTCCATTAGCGTGGATGCGTGGGCAAGATCTTGTGAATGCGTGTGGCGGCGATCGCGGCGTGGCCGGTGCCGACCGCGATCTGGTGAAGGGCCGAGACCACGTCGCCGGCTGCGAAGATTCCAGAAACGCTTGTGCATTGATGCTGATCGACCTCGAGACAGCCGGCAGCTCCGGTCGCGGCGCCGAGCGTCACGCCAAGGCCGGATCTGACCTCACAGCCCAAGGCCGGATAGAGGAGATCGAAGCTCGTCTCTCCTTCGTTTGTGGTCGCCCAGATCTTCTTGTCACTCGCCCTGAGCTCGCTCATCCCTGTAGAGACGAGAATACCGTCCCGTTCGAGTTCTCTCCGGGCCGGCGGTTCCGACGAGACAATCGAGCATGAGCGCTACCTTGATCTTTGCAAGAATAAGCCCGACACCTCCTTAAGGGTCCATAACTTCACAGGAACCTCGCCGCAGCCCCCACGTTGGCGCCGCATGCGGAACGATCTGACTTACAAGACGCCACCCCCTGAAGGAATGAGCCCTGTTCTCGAGCGGAATATCCAGGCGCTCGTCGAGCGCCGCCGTCGCGGGCAGGCCGAGGCAACCACTCAACAGAAGCTGGCCGACTCTATCACCGCCTTTGCGGGCAGCATGAGTTTTGTCTACCTCCATCTCGTAGCGTTCGGCTTCTGGATCGTCGCAAATTTGCGATGGATCCCGGGGGTGACGGCGTGGGATCCGACTTTCGTCGTGCTTGGCATGGTTGCGTCCGTCGAAGCCATTTTTCTTTCGACGTTCGTGCTGATCTCGCAGAACCGGATGGCTGCCGAGGCCGACAAGAGGGCAGATCTTGATCTGCAGATCAGCCTGCTAACCGAGCACGAGCTTACCAACGTGGCCGACGTGCTCAACCAGGTCGCGCGCCGCCTGCAAATTGACTCCAGGTCTCAGGCAGATCTCGACGACGCGTCCCGCAGTATCGCTCCCGAGCACGTGCTGGACAAGATCGAGGAAACAAACCGGCGGTGAAGCAGACCGGCGGCCTCGTCGGGGCGCCCGCGTCACCTCCACATGGTCGGAGCGTCCAACAGCGCCCGATCGTCTCCTCTGGCACGGTCCGACCATGGACCGCCCCGAAATTCGAGATGATGATCGGCACCTCGGCGCCTGGCAGACGCCTATCGCGGACTTGTGTATCCGGCAATCAGCCGCGATTTCGAACCGACCCCCACCCTCATTTCCTGGTCGTCCCAAACCGCGCTAGCCGTGGAACCTTCCTCGGCGAAAGTTCGTTTTTACGGCTATTAGGAGAGAACTTGTAATGGACGCGTGATGCAAGCAGGGTTTTCTTTCTCCAAGCTCGCAGACCGGTTGACGAGCCTGGCCGATCTGACGGTCGAAGATCTTGACCTGCTGGCGGAGATGCCGAGTGCCATCGCTCACGTGGGATCGCATCAGTCACTCCTGCGTCGCCACGACGAAACAGACCGTTGCTGTCTCGTGCTGCAAGGCTATCTCGCTTGGCACATTGCCGGCGGCCGGGACGGACAAATTACCGCGATCTATGTTCCCGGCGATATTCCCGACCTTCATACGCTCTATCAATCGCATGCCGAAGGCAGCCTTATCGCTCTTGGGTCTGCGGTCGTTGCCTTGGTGCCGCATAGCTTCTTTCGTGCGCTGTCCGCAAGATCTGCCGCGATGTCCCGCGCGCTACTGTTCATGTTGCTTGCTGATCTCGCCATCCAGCGAGACTGGACCTTAAACCTCGGCAGCCGCGACGCTCTCACCCGGGTTGCCCATCTGATTTGCGAGATCACCGAGCGTCTCCGGGCCGTCGGACTTGCGCGGGACCTCATTCTCGCATCGCCCTTCACGCAATCCGACCTCGCCGCGGCGTGCGGCATATCCCCAGTGCATGCAAACCGCACTATTCAGGAACTGCGGCGCCGCGACGTGCTGCGATGGCACGGTAAAACCATTACGATCATGGACTGGCCAGGTCTCGTTCGTCTCGCTGATTTCGATCCAGCCTATCTGCGGATCCGACCTAAAGACAGGCGAGTGCGGCCGCCGCAGTGCCAGACGGTCTCGACAGGCATGGCGGTCGCGTGACAGTCACCCAGCCCGCCGTTTCAGTTCGGCGCGGGCGAGCAGCATCTGCCGCACCTCTTCGATGACGTCGTCCCAATTGCCTTGAGCCCTCTGGCGGAAAAGGCGCAAGGTCGGATACCAGAACGTGCGAGAGCCGGAGGCCGGCCAGCGCCAATCGCAGTCGGCATGCAGCAGCACCCATGCTTCGCATCCCAGCGCTCCCGCGAGGTGCGCAATCATGGTGTCAACGCAAATCACGAGGTCGAGCTGTCGGATCAGATGACCGAGGGCCACAATGTCCGGCGTGCTGATATCTCGCGCGACCGTCTCGGGGAGCCGTTCGCCCCCTCCCCCTCGCTGGAGCGAATACAAAGTTCTGTCGTCAGCGGCAAGGCGGCCCAACAGCGCCGGCGGAACGGCACGCCGCTTATCCCAGGCACCGACCTCCCAGACCAGACCTACGGCCAGATTCTGGCAATGTTGAAGTGGTCCTGCGGCTACGCCGCCCGGAGGCAGCGTCAGATAGGGCGCGCTCATCTCGACCAATCCGCGCCCCGCCCTGATCGCGTGCGGAACCTCCATGATCTCGATATCGGCATCAAACTCGGTGCAAGGCGTACCGTCATGGAGGGGAATGGCGAGATTGACGCCTTCGGTCCGTTCGACCAGGGGCAATAACTCGGCCTGGCACCAGACCGTCACGCTGCGCGCGATCATCCTGAGTGCAGGCATGAAGCGGAGGAACTGGATGGTGTCGCCGAGCCCATGATAGCAGCGGACCAGCACGCGTTTGTTCGCCAGTTCTTCGCCGCGCCATATTCGCTGCAGATGACGCGGACCAGTGTGCTTGGGAACAAAGGCAAGCGCTGCCAGATCGCGGTCAGTAATGGCCCAGGCGCGAGCGAAATCCCCCGCACGCGTCGCTGCCATCCAGCTGTTCATCCCGTCCACGTCGGGACCATCCCTCTTAAGCTTTCACGAACTTATGGAAACGGCTGAGTTTGCCATCCTTGGTCCGGTCCTGATGAAGGAACGCGATCCCGGATTCGTCGAACTTCTCGAAGAACTCGTCCCAGCTGATCCGGTCGAGGCCTTCATCCGGCGGGTCGAAATCGATCCGCAGGATGCCCGCATGTCCGTTCTCTTCCGTCGCCTTCACGGCCGCCGGTTTTCCGCCGCGTTCCTCCGCCCATTGCCTGATGACGTCGTGGTCAGTGGTCTGTTGGGCCTCGCTGTTCTGCGTCCTTGCATGACTTGCCTTCATTTGACACCTCCCTGGTTTACCGCTGGAACTCGACATGGCGAGTCCGCCCGCTTCCGCTGAAACGTCGGCCGACGGGATTTGTTCTTTCTGACCACCGCCCGCGGACCGCATTGTCATCCATCATCTTCTTCATGTTCTTCAACCAAGAAGAAGATCGTTCCTCAAGAGATTCCGCAGATTCTAATCCAGGTTAAGCTTATCGCTTTTTGTCGGGATTTGACGCGATCAACCCGCTGCACAGCATGATTGGCACTGGAACGAACATACCTTCCGCACGTTCGCCGATCTACTTACGTCGACCGCGCTGCTTTTCCGGAGGGCATCAGTTCATGCATTCGCGTCTTCAAGACAGGCAACGCGTACGCGTCGGCATCGTAGGCATCGGCAACTGTGCGAGCTCCCTGGTCCAGGGACTCACCTACTACCGGAATGCAAAGTCGAACGAACCGGTGCCCGGATTGATGAACGCCGATGTCGGCGGCTATCACATCAGCGACATTCAGATCGCTTCGGCGTTCGACGTCAACGCCGACAAGGTCGGGCGCGATGTTGCTGAAGCGATCTGGGCCAGGCCGAACAACACGCAACGCTTTTCCGACGTCGCCGCGACCGGCGTGATCGTGCAGCGCGGGCCGGTGGTGGATGGCGTCGGCCGCTACCTCCAGGACGACATTCCAATTTCCAAGGCGCCCGAAGCGGACGTTGCGGAGGTTCTGGCGATGTCGCGCACCGACGTTCTGGTGTCCTATCTTCCGGTCGGCTCACAGCACGCAAGCGAATGGTATGCTGCCCGCGCGATCGAGGCCGGTTGCGGCTATGTCAACTGCATCCCGGTCTTCATCGCCTCCAATCCGGATTGGCGAGCACGATTCGAGCAAGCCGGTCTGCCGATCATTGGCGACGACATCAAGAGCCAGGTCGGCGCTACCATCCTTCACCGTGTGCTCGCCAACCTGTTCCGCGACCGCGGCGTCCGCCTGGACCGCACCTATCAACTCAACGTCGGCGGCAACACCGATTTCAAGAACATGCTCGAACGCGAACGCCTGACATCCAAGAAGATCTCGAAGACCCAGGCCGTCACCAGCCAGTTCGACGTGCCCATGGACGCCGACAACATCCATGTCGGGCCGAGCGATCACGTCCCCTGGCTCACCGACCGGAAGCTCGCCTACATCCGGCTGGAGGGCACCACCTTTGGCGGCGTTCCCCTGAGCGTCGAGGTGAAGCTCGAGGTCTGGGATTCTCCGAACTCGGCGGGTGTCGTCATCGACGCGGTGCGTTGCGCCAAGCTCGCCATGGATCGCGGCGTGGCCGGCGCACTGACGGGCCCTTCGAGCTATTTCATGAAGTCGCCGCCGCAGCAGTTCACCGACGAGGAAGCCGGGCGCAGAGCCCGGGCCTTCATCGACGATAAGGCCTACGCGTGATGGCGAGAATCATTCATCTCGTCCGTCACGGTCATCACCCCCTGCTCGGCCGCACGCTGTGCGGCCGGATGAAAGGCGTCTCGCTCGACGAGCTGGGCTGCGAGGAGATCGCGCGCTGCGCCGATGCGATCAGCCCTCGGCCGACCTTGGTTCAATCGAGCCCACAGCGGCGCTGCCTGCAGTCCGCCTGCATTCTGGCCGCGCATTACGGTCGCGCGGTCGAGATCGTGCCAGCTCTCGATGAACTGGAATACGGCGATTGGACCGGGCGATCGTTTGACGACCTTGCCCGAGATCCGCGATGGTCGGTCTGGAACACGCAGCGCGGCATGAGCCGGCCGCCCGGCGGCGAGAGCATGCGAGCTCTTCAGCGACGCGTCGTCGACCATCTCGAGCATCTGCGGAGCGACCCCGGCAACGACACCGTCGTTGTCGTCAGTCATGCCGAGCCGATCCGCGCCGCACTCATGCATTATCAGGGGATCAGGCTCGACGACTTTCTCTCCTTGGAGATCGAGCCGGGCAGCGTCAGCACGCTCACTGTCGATCACGACAAAATCAGAATCACCGGAATCAATCCGCGGGTAAACGCGTGAAGATCGTCATATTCGGTCTGACCATCTCCTCCTCCTGGGGCAACGGTCATGCCACCTTGTGGCGAGGCCTTTGCAAACATCTGGTGCAACTGGGGCACACTATCGTGTTCTTCGAGCGCGACGTCCCGTACTATGCCGGCGCTCGTGATCTCGACGAACTGCCGGGCGGCCAGTTGAACCTGTTCCCGGATTGGGACTCTGTCCGCCCCATTGCGAAGCAAGATCTCCGCGACGCCGACGTTGCGATCGTCACGTCCTATTGCCCGGACGCAATCGCGGCAACCGACTTGATCCTCACGGAAGGACGCGCCCTCCCGGTGTTCTACGACCTCGACACCCCGTGACGCTGGCGAGACTCGTAGCGGGAGAAGCCGTGTCGTATATCGGCCCGCGCGGCCTCCAGGATTTCGATCTGGTCCTGAGCTTCACCGGCGGCCCCCGCATTTCGCATGAATTCCGCTCCAGGCTCGGCGCGCGTCACATCGAGCCGCTCTATGGTCACGTCGATACCGACATTCATCGGCCAGTCTCGCCGCAATCGCATTACCGTGCAGATCTGTCCTATCTGGGCACCTACTCCGATGATCGTCAGCGGACGCTCGAAGAGCTGTTCGTGGCGCCCGCGCGTAACAGGCGCGACCTGCGCTTTCTGATCGGCGGCGCGCAGTACCCCGATGAGTTTCCTTGGTCACCAAACATCTATTTCGTCCGGCATCTGCCGCCATCCGAACATGCCGCTTTTTTCGCTTCGTCCCGCCTGACGCTCAATGTGACGCGCCTGACGATGGCGGAAATGGGATGGTGTCCCTCCGGGCGCCTGTTCGAAGCCGCAGCCTGCGGAGTTCCTCTCCTCAGCGACGGCTGGGAAGGCATCGATACGTTCTTCGTTCCCAGCGACGAAATCCTGCTTGCGAAGGACGAGGACGATGCGCTGGCCGCTTTGGCGATGCCTGATGCCGAACTGCAACGCATCGCGCGACGCGGACGCGAGCGGACCATGGACCAGCACACATCGGACAAGCGAGCCAATGAACTCGTTGCGCTGCTCGAACGCGCAGCGTCCGGCCGCATGCCCGAGCGGCAAATCGAGGAGGCCTAGATCATGTGGGGAATCGTCCCGGCCGCAGGTCGCGGCAGCCGCATTCAGCCGCTCGCCTTTTCGAAAGAACTGCTTCCCGTCGGCAGCCGCGGCGAAGACGGCACCGCACGTCCTTGTGCCGTCTCCGAGTATCTCCTGGAGCGCTTGATTCTTGGCGGCGCCGACAAGATCTGCTTCGTCATTTCGCCCGGGAAGTCCGACATTCTCGAGTATTTCGGCGACCATTATGGCAGCGCCCAGCTCGCCTATGTGGTGCAGCCGGAGCCTCTCGGCCTATGCGACGCCGTGTTCAGGGCGAGTACGGTCGTCGGCAGAGGCGAGGACGTGATTGTGGGGCTGCCGGACACGGTCTGGTTTCCCGCCGCTGCCTTGCGCGCGCTGCCGGGCGCTGATCTGTCGTTCCTGCTATTTCCCGTAGAACATCCGGAATTCTTCGACGCCGTGGTGCTCGATGGCGATCGAGTGACCGAAATCCAGGTCAAACAAGGCAACGCGTCCTCAAAATGGATCTGGGGCGCCTTCCGAATGTCGGCACGCGGATTTCGCGAGCTGCAGGCGTTGTGGAACGAGCGCGACCACTGCGACGAATATTTCGGAACGTTGGTCAATGCTTACCTCGCCGCTGGGGGCCGCGGCACCGGGGTCAAGGCCGGCGAGTCCTATGTTGATGTCGGCACTATTGATGGCTATCGCACGGCGATGGCGCTGCTTGCCGAGGCCAGTGCCGGGAATGGTCGTGCGCGCCTGTGGGCCGGCGCATCGGCGGAAACGATCCCCGCAGCGCCCCTAATCAACAACGGAGTGATCGCATGACTCGATCGGCTCTTTCCCGTGACGAAATCCGCCGGCGCGTCGACGCGCTCGGTCCATGGTTTCACAATCTCGATCTCGATGGCGTTCCGACCGCGCCGGCGCATTTCCTCGGAGACTACCCTAACGTGAAGTGGCGGCGTTTCTCGGGAATCATTCCGGACCGGCTCGAAGGCAAGACCGTGCTGGATATCGGCTGTAATGCCGGCTTCTACGCGATGGAAATGAAGCGTCGTGGCGCCGAGCGCGTGCTCGGCCTCGACACCGACGAAGAATATCTGGCGCAGGCCCGCTTCGCCGCGGAGGTCAACGGGCTCCGCATCGAATTCCGCAAGATGTCCGCCTACGACGTCGGACAGCTCCGCGAAAAGTTCGATTTAGTGATCTTCATGGGCGTGCTCTATCACCTGCGGCATCCCCTGCTTGTCCTCGACCTGATCCACGAACACGTCGCCGGCGATCTCCTGCTGTTCCAGTCGATGCTTCGCGGCGATAACCACATCGCGCCAATCGAGAAGGACTATGACTTCTGGACCACAGATCAATTCAACACTCCGGGCTATCCCAAGCTTCACTTCGTCGAGCATAAATATGCCGACGATCCCACCAACTGGTGGATCCCCAATCGTGCGTGCGTGGAAGCCATGCTTCGCAGCTCCGGCTTTGCCATCACGGCGCATCCTGAAGACGAGGTCTATCTCTGCAAGCAAACGGAGCGGCCACAGGCCGATGGCCCCGTTTACCCGTCGCGGAAGGTGGGTTGATGATCGAAGCTGCCAAGATCTGGAACGAGCCGAACAACAAATCGCATTGGGACCTCCAGATCGATCCGGACTGGGCGATGTTTGCGGACACCGCGATCGCCGCGGGCAAGGCCATTCGGACGGCACGTCCAACCTTGCCCCGCGTGCTGGGCGGCATATCGCCGATCGATCCGTCCTTCATCCGTAACATGCAGGCGCGCGGCGTCCTCGATCATGTCGACGCGGTGGCGGTGCATGGCTTTCCGCTCGACTGGAATTTGTGGCAGATCGGGGAGTGGCCGAACAAGCTCGACGATATCAAGGCGGTGACTTCGCTGCCGGTCTGGGTCACCGAGGTCGGCGTGTCATCATTCGGTGCTGAAGAGGTCCAGGCCTGGGGCCTGTCTCGCACGGCCGAGCTCCTGATCGGCCGCGCGCCGCGGATCCACTGGTACAGCCTTTACGACCTGCCTGCCGCCTGGGAGGCGACGACCCGGCACAAGGAGGCCGAAGGCTCCTCCTACTACCGGCATTTTCATATGGGGCTGCTGCGGGAAGACGGCACGCCAAAGGCCGCGCTGGAGAAGTTCGGCCAATACGCGCGCGACGTCGGGCTCTGCCAGTGGTTTCACTTCGAGGATCATCGCTTGCGCCAGGCAGCCGAATGGATGCGCCGTCTCGGGATAATCCATCTCCGGACGGGGCTCTCGTGGGCCGACAGTTTCCGCTCCAACGCCCTTAATTGGTTTGACCGCCAGATGGACGCCCTGGCCGAATTCCAGGTCACCGTGACATTCTGCTTCACGCCTGAACATCGCGGGCTCGCGCCTCATCACACCAGCCCACCAATGGACGCGAACGAGTTCGCCGATTTTTGCGCCGAGATGGTCGAACGCTATTGCACGAGGACCGGGTTGGCACCCGCGGCCTCGCCGCAACCGGCCACGACGGAGCCGATATGCGTGCCCTGATCCTGGTGATGGATTCCGTCGGTATCGGCGCTGCTCCCGACGCTGTGCGCTATGGTGATGAGGGCGCAGATACGGTCGGCCACATCGCTGACGCCTGCTTCGCCGCCACAGCCGACAATGCGAGCCGGGACCTCCGCATTCCCAATTTGATTGGGCTCGGCCTTGGGCAGTTTGCCTCCTGGCCACCGGGCGCACACCGGCGGACCTCGAGGCTCGGACCAGACCTCCACAATCTGGATGCGCAAGCGAGATATCGAAAGGCAAGGACACCCTTCCGGGCATTGGGAAATCTCCGGCGTGCCTGTACCCTTCGATTGGGGATATTTTCCGAAAAGCGTACCCGCTTTCCCGGCGACCTGGTGAAGACGCCTGTGCGTGGAGGCCGGTCTGCCTGGCATTCTCGGAAACTGTCATGCATCGGGGACGCAGATCATCGCCGAACTTGGCAAGCGCCACATGCAGAGCGGCGAGCCGATCTGCTACACCTCCGCCGACAGCGTGTCTCAGATTGCGGCGCACTTAGGGATCGATCGCCTCTACGACGTCTGCCTGACGGCGCGCAGACTGATCGATCCGCTCAAGATCGGGCGCGTCATTGCGCGGCCATTTGTCGGCACTCCCAGCGCCGGATTCAGACGGACCGGGGCGCCGCCGGGATTTCTCCGTTCCTCCTACGGAACGCACTATCCTGGCGTTGCCAAAAATGACCGTCGTGACATCGTCTCCATCGGCAAGATCGACGACACCTTCGCGCACCGTGGAACCGGACGGAATACGCGAGGCGACGGCAATGACGCACTCTTCGATGCCACCCTTGATGGACTGGACGGCTTGGCGGAGGGCGGACTGTTGTTTTCCAACTTCGTCGATTTCGATACGACCTACGGGCATCGCAGGGACGTCGCCGGATACGCCGCGGCCCTCGAAGCATTCGACGCAAGGCTGCCGCAACTGCTCAATCGACTGCGAAGCGATGATCTCCTGATCATCACCGCGGATCACGGCTGCGATCCCACCTGGCCGGGCACTGATCACACGCGTGAGCAAGTCCCTGTTCTCGTGGCGAACGCCAGACGCTCTTACCGCATCGGTCGACGAACTGGCTTTGCAGACATTGGGCAACTGTCGCAAGGCACATCGAACGCCAGAGCCGATGCACGGTGCGTATTTTTGAAGGTGGGTTCGGCGATTCACTCAGATTATTGATCCAGGTTAGAGAAACTTTCGTTTGTACATTTTGCAGGAACCAACATTCCTTGCATCGCTTCTAACTTCGAACGTGACTGGCGCGCGGGTCGCCCGACCGACAGCAGAGCGCGCTTCCACACTCATCCAGGTCGATCCCGCAGGATCGGCCTCCATGCGCACGGAGCGGTGAATGACGCGAGTATTGATCACGGGTGGCGCGGGTTTCATCGGATCGCATGCGGCCGATGGCCTGTTGGCCGCCGGCTACGAAGTCAGGCTGCTCGACAATCTCTCGCCACAGGTTCACGGCGGCAACCGCCAGCGCCCCTCCTATCTGGTCGCCGACGCAGAGCTCATCATCGGCGACGTGACTGACGCCAACGCGGTCGAACGCGCGCTGCGAGGGACCGACATGGTCCTGCATCTCGCCTCCGCGGTAGGAGTCGGCCAGAGCATGTACGATATAGAGCCCTATGTCAGGACCAACGAGGTAGGCACCGCCGTGCTGCTGCAGGCGCTGTCAAAGCGTCCAATCGAGCGGTTGGTGGTCGCCTCCTCGATGAGCATCTATGGCGAAGGACTTTATCGCAGCGCCGGCCAGAGCGTAATCGCTTGTGAGGAACGGCCGATCGAACAGCTTCGCCGCGGGGACTGGGAATTGCACGACAATGCAGGCGATGCTCTCGAACCCGTTCCCACTCCCGAGACCAAGCAGCCTTCGTTGAGCTCGATCTATGCGCTGAACAAGTACGCACAGGAACGCATGTGCCTGATCACGGGCAAAGCCTACGGCATTCCGACATTAGCGTTGCGCTTCTTCAATGTGTTCGGTCCTCGCCAAGCCCTGTCCAACCCTTATACCGGGGTGCTCGCGATCTTCGCCGCCCGACTGCTCAACGGACGACCGCCTCTCGTGTTCGAAGATGGCCTTCAGCGCCGCGATTTCGTCCATGTGCATGACGTCGCTCGTGCGTGCCGCATGGCACTCGAAGCCGATCACGCCCGGGACGTCTTCAACGTCGGTTCGGGCCAGAGCCGCAACATCCTTTCGGTCGCGCAGGATCTCGCCGACGTCATGGGGCGGCCTGATCTCCAACCCAAGATCACCCGGAAACATCGCGCAGGCGACATACGGCACTGCTTCGCCGACATCGGAAAATCTCGCGACGTGCTCGGGTTCGTGCCGCATATCCGATTCAAGGACGGCCTTGAAGAGCTCGCGGAATACCTTGCCGATCAGATCGCCGACGATCAGGCCGAGCGAGCAACCAGCGAGCTGCTGCAACGAGGATTGGTTGCGTAATGACTGACAACAGACCCGTCCTGATCACCGGCGGCTGCGGCTTCATCGGCTGCAATCTAGCCGATCGGCTTGCCGAGCGAGGTGACAACGTCTTGGTGCTGGACAATCTCGCCCGCGCCGGAGTGCGTGAAAATGCCCAGTGGCTCAAATCCAGGCACGGCGACCGGGTGGCCGTCACGATTGCCGATATCCGCGATCCGATCCCTATTATCGACGCCGTGCGCGAAGCCCGGGCGGTTCTGCACCTCGCGGCGCAGGTCGCCGTCACCGACAGCGTGAGCGATCCCGCTTCCGATTTCGAGATCAATGCGCGCGGTACGCTGAATGTGCTTGAAGCTGTTCGCCTGCATAATCGCTCGGCGCCGCTGATCTTCGCCTCGACGAACAAGGTGTATGGCCGCTTGATCGACGACAGCGCGATCACGCTTTCCGGCCGGCGCTATGTGCCGACGAGTGATGGTCTGGCTGGCGGTGTTTCCGAAAAGACGCCGCTCGATTTCTATAGCCCCTACGGTTGTTCCAAGGGCACTGCGGACCAGTACGTTCACGATTACGCCCGCGTGTTCGGACTTCGTACGGTCGTGATGCGCATGAGCTGCATCTATGGCCCGCGCCAGTTCGGCACTGAAGATCAAGGCTGGATTGCTCACTTTCTGCTGAGCGCGATCCAACGTAATCCGCTCACGATCTACGGTGACGGCAAGCAGGTTCGCGATGCGCTCCATGTCTCAGATGCAATCAGAGCCTGGCTCGCGGCGCTCGACCGCATCGAGCTGGCCCGCGGACGCGTATTCAATCTCGGCGGCGGTCCGCGCAATGCAATCAGCCTGCTGGAATTGATCGACCGGATCGGCGACCTGACAGGCCGAGCCGTTGCCTACAGTTTCGCCGACTGGCGTCCCGGCGATCAGCCCTGGTACGTCACGGATACAAGCGCCTTGTCCGATGCGCTTGGTTGGGCGCCGCAGCTTGGGTTCGCGGAAGGCCTCCGCTCACTCCATACCTGGCTGCAAAGCCGCTTCGGATCATCAGACGGCAGCTGCGAGGCCAGGGCATGACGCGGGTCGCCCTCATCAATCCCAACTGGGAGTTCGGCGGCAGCATCTACTTCGGCTGCCGATCGCCTCACCTGCCGCTCGAGCTTGGTATTTCCGAGCATTACTTGAAGACGGCGGGACACGAGACGCTGCTGATCGATGCCCACATGTTCGATCTGTCGCTCGCCGACATCGAGGCCGAGCTGCGCGCGTTCGGTCCAGATCTGGTCGCGATTACCACAGCTCCAACCTATCTGTTCTGGCGTTGCGCGCCCCCTGAGCTTCGTTTGCCACAGCAACTCGCGCTTGCGATTCGAGACCTCGCCCCGGTCCTGGTTGCGGTCGGCCCTCACGGCTCGACCACGCCGAAGGCGGCGATGAAGAAGCTTGGTGCCGACATTGTCATCATGGGCGAATGCGAGATCTCGTTGCTCCGCCTGGCCAACGGCGAACGCGACTTTGCTGGCCTGTGCTTTAGGGACGGAGCTTCCGTCCAGGTCAATGGTGGCCCGCAGGCTGCCCGCTTTACGGATCAACCGCCGCTGCGCTGGCCGGACGAGATGATCCGCCGACACCATCACCACCATCACCGCTTTGAAGCCGAGCCGCTTGCTCCCGGTGCCGAAGTCGAGGCCTCGCGAGGTTGTCCTTACAGTTGCACCTTCTGCGCCAAGGACAATTTCCGGAATGCTTATCGCAAGCGTCCGCTGGCCGCCATTCTCGATGAGATCGACGGCCTCCGCCGTCAGTGTGTCGAGTATGTCTACTTCATCGACGAGATCTTTCTTCCGAACGCAGAGCTGCTGCAGGAACTGACGACGCGGGGGTTGAAGTTCGGCGTGCAGACGCGGATCGACCTTTGGAAGCCGGACATGCTAGTGCTGCTCGGCCGCGCCGGCTGCGTTTCGATCGAGGCCGGGATCGAGAGCCTGACGGTTGAGGGGCGCGCCGCGCTTGCGAAGAACTGCAGGATGACCACCGATCAGCTGGCAGAGCGACTGTCCGAAGCGCGTCGTCACGTTCCCTTCGTGCAGGCCAATTTGATTGAAATGCCCGAGGATGACGATCCGGTCGTGCAACGCTGGCGTCGCCAGATGCAGGACGCCGGGGTCTGGGCCAATGACCCCGTCCCTCTCTATCCCTATCCGGGATCACCGGACTATCGCAAATTGTGGGGCGAACCCGACGACTTCGCCTGGGAGCGCGCCCATCAGCATTACCTCGCGATGTTCGACCGATTCAGCGACGTCCAGAACGATCGCCCCGTCCCGCTCGATGCGCTCGAACTCCAGGTGATGCCATGAACCGCAGTTCGGACATCAGACTCCTGATGACCACCGACACGGTGGGAGGCGTGTGGACCTATTCCTGCGGTCTCGTCTCGGACCTCGCAAAGAGAGATGTCGAGGTCACGCTCGCGACGATGGGCCCTCGCGCGCGAACAGAAGAGCGGGAGCGGCTGCAGCGGTCCGGTGTGCGCCTGATCGAGACGGATCTCGCGCTCGAGTGGCAGGATCCTGAAGGCGCCAATGTGGCTGACGCGAGCCGCGCGCTCGCCAGCCTCGAGGCCGAGCTCCGGCCGGATGTCGTTCACCTCAACAGCTTCCGCGAAGCGTGTTTCGGCTGGCATGCGCCGACGGTGCTCGTCGCGCATTCCTGCGTCAATTCCTGGGCGCAAGCGTGCCGGGACACGACGTGGCTTGAGGAGCCGCGGTGGCGCCGCTACACCGAGCGCCTTGCGGCGGCTCTCGACGAGGCGCAGGCCTGGGTGTGCCCGAGTCAATCCTTCCACGACGTGATCAGCGAACTCTACCGTCCTCGCTCCAGAGGCTCCGTGATCTGGAACGGGATCGCACCAAGCGACTTCGCCGCGCGAAAACAGGACCTAATTCTCGCGGCCGGACGGCTTTGGGACCGTGCCAAGAACATCGAAGCTCTCACGGCGGCCGCGCATGGACTAGCCTGGCCTGTTGAGGTCGCGGGCTCGGCCGAGGCAAGCCCGTCAGCCTCCGTGAGCTGGCTTGGCCACCTGCCGCACGATGCCGTGCACACTCGCATGCGGCATGCCGCACTCTTTGTCAGCCCGGCGCTCTACGAGCCGTTCGGCCTCTCCGTCCTGGAGGCCGCAGCAGCCGGCTGCGCTCTCGTCCTATCCGACATTCCAACGTTTAGGGAATTGTGGAACGGAGCCGCCGTATTCGTGGATCCGACCGATGCCGACGCGCTGCATGGTGCGCTCGCCGGTCTCTGCGTCGACGCGCGCGAGCGCTCGCGGCTGCAGCGTGCCGCTTATGAGCATTCCCTGATCTATTCGCAGACACGAATGACCAGCGCTTATTTGAGACTCTACGAAAGCTTGCTCCCATCACGCGCTGTCAACACCGCAGAAGACCAGATCGAGGTGCGGGCATGAAATGCGTTCTGTTCTACCATGCGTTCACCTCGTGCTGGAACAACGGCAACGCACATTTCCTCCGCGGCTACGCGCGCGAGCTGCACGCGCTGGGTCATGAGGTCGTCGTCTTCGAGCCGATCGACGGCTGGAGCCGATTGAATGCGATACGCGAAGGCGGTCCGCATGCACTCGACGACCTCGCGGCTCTGCTGCCCGGGATCGATATCCGCCGCTATGATGCTTTCCTCGATCTCGATAATGCGACTGACGGCGCAAATCTCGTGATCGTCCATGAGTGGAATTCCCCCGACCTGATCGCGCAGCTCGGGCGCAGGCGCGCGCAAGGGGCTTCCTACACGTTGCTGTTTCACGATACTCACCATCGCGCGGTCAGCGCGCCTCACGAACTTGCCCAGTTCAACCTCGAGGGCTTCGACGGCGTGCTTGCCTTCGGCGAGGTGCTTCGGCAGATCTACCTGAAGCTAGGATGGGCCGACCGCGTGTTCACCTGGCACGAGGCGGCGGATACCGCCCTATACCATCCGTTGCCGGACATCACGCGCACCGACGATCTGATCTGGATCGGCAATTGGGGCGATGGCGAGCGCGGAGCCGAACTGAACGAGTTCCTGGTCGAACCGGTGGCAGCATTGAAGCTCCGGGCGAGCATCTATGGCGTTCGCTACTCGGACGCGGCGCTCGAGACGATTCGGGGAGCCGGCATCCGATACGGCGGCTGGCTACCGGCACATTGGGCTCCCGCAGCCTTTGCCAGTGCACGCGCGACGGTGCATGTGCCACGGGCGCCCTATGTCCGTTCTCTTCCGGGAATACCTACCATCCGCGTCTTCGAAGCGATGGCGTGCGGCATCCCCCTCGCCTCCGCGCCGTGGTCCGATGCGGAGGGGCTATTCCCCGATGGCGCCTATCTCAGCGTTGGCGATGGTGCACAGATGAAACGGGCATTGCGCACGCTCTTGGATGACCGCGAGCTGTCATCCGCGATGGTGCGAACCGGGCTCCGTGTGATCAGCGAAAAGCACACCTGCCGTCATCGGGCGCAACAGCTCCTTGATATCGTCGAGGGCATCCGGGCCTCAGGCCAGCCGCAGAGCAAGCCAACCATCGGAGCCGTCGCATGAAGATCTGCATCTTCGGATCGAGCCTCGTATCATCCTACTGGAACGGTGCCGCGACCTATTATCGTGGCATGCTGAAGGAGATCGCGGCGCTCGGACACGAGGTCACCTTCTTCGAGCCGGACGCATTCGAACGGCAGGGGCATCGCGATATCGAGAACCCCGACTGGGCGCGGGTGATCGTCTATCCAGCAACGCCGGACGGCTGGCAAGGCAGTCTTGAAGCCGCCGCCAAATCGGCGGACATGCTGATCAAGGCCAGCGGCGTCGGCGTCTTCGATGAGGAGCTCGAACTCGCTGCCGCCACGATCCCGTCGAAAGGGATGCGGATCTATTGGGATGTCGACGCCCCCGCCACGCTCGAAGCGATGCAGCAGAACCCGCAGCATCATTTGCGCCGTGCCATTGCGTCCTACGACATGGTGCTGACCTATGGCGGCGGCGCTGCGGTCGTGTCTGCGTACCGCGCCATGGGCGCGAGCGATTGCGTGCCGATCTACAATGCGCTCGATCCGGCCACGCACTTTCCGGCGCCCCAAATTCCGCGGTTCAGCTGCGATCTCAGTCTGCTGGCGAACCGGCTCCCCGATCGCGAACAGCGGGTCGAGCGGTTCTTCATCGAGGTGTCGCGCCTCCTGCCGGAAAAGAGCTTCGTGCTCGGCGGCTCCGGTTGGGAGACCAAGGATACGCCGGCCAATCTGCGGAAGGTCGGACACGTCGGCACCGCCGATCACAACGGCTTCTTCGGCTCGGCTCTGGCGACGCTGAATGTCAATCGCGACAGCATGGCACGCTACGGCTTCTCACCCCCGACACGCGTGTTCGAGGCCATTGGCGCCGGCGCCTGCCTCATCACCGATAAATGGGATGGCATCGATCATTTTCTCGAGCCAGGACGGGAGGTCCTGGTCGCGGCGACGGCTGCGGAGGTGGCGGACCACATCAACACTTTGACCCCCGATCGCGCTCGGGCAATCGCCGGCTGCGCCCGCGCGCACATCCTCGATCATCATACTTATCGGCATCGCGCGCGTCAGTTCAACGAACTCTTTTTCGGAAGCACTCCACGTATCGAGGCAGCAGAATGAACCTCAACATCGTCGTCATTGGTCTTTCGGTCACATCGTCATGGGGCAACGGTCATGCCACGACTTACCGCGCCCTGATCGAAGCCCTGGCACAACGAGGCCACTGCGTCAGCTTCCTGGAGCGTGACGTCGCCTGGTATCGAAATCATCGCGATCTGGTCAACCCATCGAGGTGGAGCGTCCACCTCTATCAATCGCTCAGCGACATTCCATCCCGCTTCGGACCGCTCATCCGTGCTGCCGATCTGGCGATCGTCGGTTCGTACGTGTCTGATGGCATCGCCATCTCGGACTGGGTGACAAGCCAGGCTCAGGGAATTACGGCCTTCTACGACATCGATACGCCGGTCACGCTGTCCCGCCTCGAACAAGGGCTGGACTACCTTTCGGCCGCAATGATCCCACGCTTCGACTTGTATCTGTCCTTTACCGGCGGCCCGGTCCCGCAGATGATCGAGGAGGATTACGGCAGCCCGCTGGCTCGAGCGCTCTACTGCAGCGCCGACACAAAGCTCTATGCTCCCAGGCAGGCAGAGCGGAAATGGTCGCTGGGTTATCTCGGAACGTATAGCGACGACAGGCAGCCTGTTCTCGAAAAGTTGCTTCTGGCTCCTGCCCGAGCCCTGCCGACCGAGCAATTTGTGCTCGCTGGCGCACAATACCCCGAGCACATCATCTGGCCCGACAATGTGACCCGGATCGAGCATCTCACGCCTCAGCAACATCCGACGTTCTATTCCGAACAGCGCTTCACCCTGAATGTGACCCGCAGCGACATGCGCGCCCTCGGCTTCTCCCCAAGCGTTCGCCTGTTCGAAGCGGCGGCCTGCGGCACCCCGATCATCTCGGACCAATGGCCGGGCATTGAAACGATATTCGAGCCGTCTTCTGAAATCCTCATCGTCTCCGAGCCAAACGAGATGGTCGAGATCCTGCGGGACATGCCTGAAGACCGCCGACGCGCGATTGCGGCGAACGCGAGAAGGCGCGTTCTTGCCGATCACACGTCAGGGCACCGAGCGCAGCAACTGGAGACATACTATCTGGAGGCTCGCGCGCGGCGCCGTCGGAAATCCAAGAGACTACCTGATATCCGGCCGGTGCAGGTCGCCGAGCTCTGAAGGGAGAGAATAACCGTGACGTTTCAAACTCGCATTCGTGCTCCGCGCCCGACCTCGACCGCCTTCATCGCCGGCGGTGCCGGCTTTATCGGCTCGCACCTGTGTGATGCGCTGCTGCAGCGCGGCCACAGGGTGATTTGTCTCGACAACCTCTTCACCGGCACGATCGCGAACATCCGGCCCCTGCTCAACCACCCGAATTTTCGCTTCATCGAGCACGACGTCCGTGAGCCACTGGACATCGACGAGCCGGTCGGTCGGATCTACAGCCTCGCCTGCCCGGCCTCGCCGCGCCATTACCAGAAGGATCCGATCGGCACGATGAACACCTGCGTGATCGGCACCATGAACACGCTCGAGCTTGCGCGCCGAAAGTCGGCGCGCGTGCTTCAGGCATCCACCAGCGAGGTGTATGGCGACCCGGAAATCCACCCTCAGCCGGAGTCCTACCTCGGCAACGTCAATCCGATCGGGCCACGCGCCTGCTATGACGAGGGCAAGCGCGCCGCAGAGACATTGATGTTCGACTACCACCGGCAGCACGGGATCGAGATCAAGGTCGCGCGGATTTTCAACACCTATGGGCCCCGCATGCTGGAGAACGACGGACGGGTCGTCTCGAACTTCATCGTGCAGGCCCTGCGGGGCGAACCGATCACGATCTACGGCCGCGGGACTCAGACCAGGAGCTTCTGCTTCGTCGACGACCTCGTG
Organism: Bradyrhizobium sp. 142; assembly: GCF_023074015.1. NCBI lineage: Bacteria > Pseudomonadati > Pseudomonadota > Alphaproteobacteria > Hyphomicrobiales > Nitrobacteraceae > Bradyrhizobium > Bradyrhizobium sp. 142. The sequence goes on along the minus strand of NZ_JADPKQ010000058.1, from coordinate 1,141 downwards.
CGCGGATTGCAGCTTCTGATGGAGAGCCCGGCCGAGGTCACCGGCCCGTGCAACCTGGGAAACCCGCATGAGGTCACGATCGAAGCCATCGCCCGCGAAGTTCTGTCGTACACCCGTTCGACGTCCCCGCTTCGCTTCGAGGCGCTGCCCAAGGACGATCCCAAGCGTCGCAAGCCCGTCATCGACATCGCCGAACGGTCGCTGGGATGGCGTCCGCGCGTGCCGCTGAAAGACGGCCTGCAGGCGACCATCGCCTATTTCGCGCTTCGCATCGCGACCGATGCCCCGGCGTTGACTCCGGCAATCGCCGCGGGCAGGACCGGCCGCACGGCCCGCAGACGACTGACCCTTGCGGAGCGCACGTGATGACGTTCCAAAGAATGCGAAAACAACCCCATGCACAGTAGCCGGGACAAGCAAATCAATGACCTGACTGCGCGCCACAAGGTTTTCCGGATTTTACGAACTTTCGCTTGCGACGTCGGGCAAAACAGGCGGATGATGTCATCCTCGCTCGCTGCCGTTTGGAAGCTGGCCGATCCCCGATCCTCGACGCGGCTTGGTCTCATCAAACGCGGTCGAGGTCGTGGATGATGCCGGAGGGGGCCGTCCGTGTCCAATGCGAGCGTTGCCAGTGTGATCGGCAGCTTGAACCTGCGTCGCCCGGCGCTTCCCGGGTTGAGGTAAAGCACGTCGTCCCGGGTGCTGATCTGCACGCGATGGGAATGGCCCGACACCACGATGTCGATGCCGAGATCAGCCGGGACAACGCTCAGTGCGTTGAGGTCATGCATGACGTAGAAGCAGTAGCTGTAAATCGGCGAGCCATTTGACCCCCAATCGGCGTCCAAGGCGCCGATAGGGCCTATTGCCTCATCTGAGGATGTTACTTTCGCTTGACGGATGTAGCTCCGACTGTCGGCCGGTCCGAGGTTGCGTCATTGCTCGCAGGATCGGAGGGACTGGGGCCGTCGCGGAGTGCCCATCACACGCAGCGACGGCTCCAGTCCCGGGATCACCAGTAGTGGCCGGTACTGTACGCGGGATGATCACCTTGGCTCCGTTGCGTCTGAGTGATCGCAACAAGCGCTGCACGATGGTGTGCTGCGGCGGCCCGAACTTTTCGGGGGAATGGTCGGCG
>NZ_JADPKQ010000291.1:0-22718 GCF_023074015.1 Bradyrhizobium sp. 142 | reverse complement strand
TCCTTTGAAAAGCGCGGCAAACAAGCGGGCGGACCGGAGAGGATCGGGCACGTTCAGAACCGCCTTCGCGTGCAACTGACGCAACAGGGCCTCGATTTGGGCGATGACATGGGCCGGGCCGGCTTCGTAATGGAGCTTGCTTAACGAGCTTTGATTGGTCTTGTCGGCCATGACCATGGCTTCGACACTGCGGACGTCTGATCTCAACAGCGTGCGAAGCAGTAATGATCCCACCGCCATGAGCTGGTCTTCGACCGAACCGTCGACGCCTTCAAGAAGGGCTTGTGGTGCAAACAACTGATGGCAGCCGGCCGCCATGGCCGCGCTGAACAGCGCCTCCTTGTTCTCGAAGTGCCGATAGATGCTGAGCTTGGATATCTTCGCGCGCTGGGCGACCTTGTCCAGGGTCGTCGCTTGAAAACCCAATTCCACAAAGAGTTCGCACGCGGCGTCGGCTATCGTTTGGCCAAGCGCCTTGGCGGGCCGGCCGCGCCGGCCCTGGCTGTTTTCGGTCACGACAATTCCAGTACTTGACAGTATTCTAATTCTTGAATTACGATACCATGTAGTATCTGAAGTGTGCAAGCCAATGGGTAGGTTTCAACCTGTCCTCCAACGGAATCCCATTACCATGGATGACGTCATCATCATCGGCGGCAGCTTTGCCGGTCTCGCCGGCGCCCTGCAGCTCGGCCGTGCCCGCCGCAAGGTCACCGTTCTCGATACCGGCTTGCCGCGCAATCGCTTCGCCGGCCACTCGCATGGCCTGCTCGGTCACGATCACAAGCCGCCGCTGGACATCCTGGCCGAGGCGCGGCAGCAGCTGGCGCGTTATCCCACGATCAAGCTGGTCAGTGCCCGGGCCGACAGCGTCTCCGGCGCCATCGACGATTTCTCCGTCCTCACTGGCGATGGCGAAAGCCTTGGGGCGCGCCGCCTGATCCTGAGCTATGGCGTCGCCGACCAGATGCCTGATGTTCCGGGCTTTGCCGAAGGCTGGGGCACGTCCATCGTGCCCTGCCCCTATTGCGACGGCTTTGAAGTCGCCGGCCAGCATTGGGGCCTCGTCTGGTCCGGCCGGCAGTCGCACAATCATGTCAGGCTGTTCCACGACTGGACCGACAGGTTGACGCTCTTCGCCGATGGTCACGACATTTCGCCCGATATCCGGGCTGATCTGGCGCGTCGCAAGATACCTGTTGTCAATGGCCGGATCATCGAGATCGCCCATCACGGGGGCCATAGCGCCACCGTCAATCTCGATACCGGCCGCAATGTCGCGGTCGATATCCTGTTCGCGCATCCGCGCAACAAGCCGTCCGCAAGCCTGCATGAATCACTGGGCCTCGCCAAAGTCGATACGCCCCTCGGCATCGCCCTCAAGGTCGACGAGCGCCGCGAAACCAGCATGCCCGGCATTTACGCCGCGGGCGACCTCGCCAACCCCCTCATGCCCTCGGTCACCACGGCATCATGGCAAGGCGCGATGGCGGGTATCTCCGCCCAGCAGTCGATGCTGGTTTGAGAGCACAGATTGGAGATGAGCATGGCCGTCGAACCGGACAGCGCGGGTGTGCGCTTCCCTCCGCCCTTCGTCTATCTGGGAGCGCTGCTGTTGGGGCTGGCGGCGGAGCGGTTCGTCACCCTGCGCTCTTTTGGCATCGACTGGCGGTTGCTGGTCGCGACGGGCGCGCTGCTGTTCGTTGCCGGCGCGGCGATGATGCTTGCGGCGGCGGGGCTGTTCCGGCGGCTGGGCACCAACGTTCGGCCGTCGCACCCAACGACCCTCATCGCAACGACCGGCCCTTATCGGTGGACCCGCAATCCCATGTATCTCGGCATGGCGCTTATCTATGCCGGCCTTGCGATCGGCTTCGACGGGCCGATCGCCTTCGCCTTGCTCCCATTGGTGCTGATCGCGATCCAGACGCAGGTGATCGCCCGCGAGGAGCGCTATCTCGAAACGAAGTTCGGCGACGACTACCGCCGCTACAAGGCCGAGGTTCGCCGCTGGCTCTGACTATTGCGCCGCTGCCGCCTACGGGGCCTTCTGATAAACCAGCACCGGCTTCCTTGCCGCGAGCTATCACCGGGTAGCTGGAGGCGGGATCGCTGGAGACGATGCGCGCTTTGGATCGGATAGCTTAGTCAAGAACGAACCAGAACAAGGATTGTCATGGCACAGCACAATGCCGATCAGGTCGCCGACTGGAAGGGCCAAAGCGGGGAGCGCTGGGTCGTCCACCAGGCCCGGCTCGACGCCAGGCTGGAGGTGTTCGGCCAGGCCGCGATCGAAGCCGCAGCACCCGCCACGGGCGAACGCGTGCTGGACATCGGCTGCGGCGCGGGCGCGTCGAGTCTGGCTCTGGCCGCCCGCATCGGCGCGGGGGGCCATGTGCTGGGCGTGGACATATCAGAACCGCTGATCGGCCGAGCGCGCGCGCTTGCGCCACAGGATACGCCGGTCCAGTTCCGGGTGGCCGACGCCAGCAGCGCGGAGCTGCCCGAGGGCGCGTTCGACATCCTGTTCTCGCGCTTCGGAGTGATGTTCTTTGACGATCCTACGGCGGCGTTCGCTCATATGCGCCGTGCGCTCAAGCCGGGCGGGCGGGTCGCTTTCGTCTGCTGGCGTGGCGCGGCCGAAAACGATTGGGTGCGATTGCCGATGGACGCGATCAAAGGCATCGTCCCGCTGACGGCGCCGCCCGATCCCGAAGCGCCCGGCCCATTCTCGTTCGGCGACCGGGGGCGGGTGGCTCGCATCCTGACGGCGGCCGGGTTCACCAATATCGCTATCGCGCCCTTCGATGCTTCCATCCCGTTTGGCGAGGGCGCGACGCGGGACGCGGCGGTCGACGATGCGGTGAAGATGACGTTCGAGATCGGCCCGCTGTCGCGCGCGCTCGCTGATCACCCCGACGACATCCGCGCCCGTGCCTCGGCCGCGGTTCGTGCCGCCTTCGCGGGCCGCCCCGGCGAGCGGTCGGTGATGATCGACAGCGCGGCGTGGATCGTCACGGCGAGCAATCCCGCAAGCTGACAGGGATTAGCAGGGGAGCCTACCAAAGAAGACCCTCTATAAACGCTGACTTGATAAACGCTGACTTGCCAATACTCCACCTCCTATTGCGCCAACCAAGTGTTGAAGCGTGTTTGAAGCGCATCCAGATGATCTGCCCAGAAGTCCGCGTCTACCTTTGATCCCCGCGCTAAGATCTCGGGATCAGTAAGTGTGAACGGTCTCATGTCGGCACCGGAAATCGGGTTTCGGCCGACGAGGGCGATCGCAGAGGCGCGGATCGGGCTGTATGCGGCGAGGTTGGCCATGGCTGCGCCACGGTCGGCGCGGCTGGCGAATTCAAGGAATCGCTGCGCACCAGTGGGATTCGGAGCGCCTTTGGCGACCATCCAGACGTCCATGGTCCACGCGAAATCCCGGAACAGCACCTTCCAGCGTTTGCCATCCTGCACGATGGGCTGGATAAGCCGTGGGCCCGATGCGGAAGTCATGGTGACCTCGCCGTCATTCAGCAACTGAGGCGATTGGGAGAAGGTCTCCCACCAGACGACGTTTCTCTTGATCGTGTCCAATTTCCTGAATGCGCGATCCAGCCCCTCCGGTGTGGCGAGAACTTTGTACACCTCTGCGGGCGCAACGCCGTCTGCCATCAGGGCGATCGCTAGTGTGCCGTTGGGGCGCTTATAAAGCCCACGTTTGCCCGGAAACTTCGTGAGATCGAAGAAATCGGCGGCATTCCGCGGCTCTTCATTTGGGAATTTTGCAGGATCGTAGCCCAGCATGGTTCCGAAGATCATCTCGCCGATCCCACAGGACTGAATTGCCCCTGAGACGTAGTCCTTGGCCGCCGGGGTGCCGTCAGGTGCCGGCGCAAGCTTTTGCGGATTGATCTGGGCCAGAAGGCCTTCGTCACAGCCTATCTTTGAGACGTATTCGTCGCCGACGATGACGTCCCAAGTCACTTGGCCGGCCTGCTGCATGGCGCGCAGCTTTCCTAGATCGCCGTTCCAGTCGACTGTCTTGACTTCAATGCCCGTCTCTTTTGTGAAAGGTTCGAAAAATACCGTGGCTTGGTTTTTCGTGTAGTTGCCACCCCAAGACACGACGGTGATGCTCTCAGCAGCCCCCGTATCGATCGATGTCATAAACGCGAGCGAAGCGATGCAGGCCGCCTTCGATATGAAACTGAGAACCTTCATGGCGAGCTATCCTTCTTTGGCGGAAGGATGCAGTTTGATAGGTTTGCGGTCGGAGCACTACCGGCATTTCCCTTAACTTTGTTCGGATCGTTCGATAGCAGCTGCTCCTCAGGCACCCCTAGCCCGGAAAGAATGATTATGAGACTAGCCCGGAAGACATAATCAAGGCACCCTCTTCCCTTGGGCGCGCAGGACGGCAAGTCGCAAAATCGAGAATTCGAGTGGCAAATGTCGAAGCTGAAGCAACTCACTGACCTCGACCTGAAGCTCCTTCGGGTCTTTGTGACCATCGTCGACCAAGGGAGCTTTACGGCAGCCCAAGCGCAACTCAACATCTCCCAGTCTGTCCTTAGCGAGAATCTCAAGTCCCTGGAGATCAGGCTCGGAATGCGCCTTTGTGAGCGCGGTCCCGGTGGTTTTCTCGTTCTACCCGAGGGGCACGAAGTCTATCGGGGCGCTAAACAGCTCTTTGCCGCAGTGGAGGACTTCAAGACCGATCTCGCGCAGATCGGCGACGGGCTCTCCGGTGAGTTGACAGTCGCGCTCGAGGACGACGTGTTGACGAACCCGAACTCGCGTATTGCGGAGGCGTTGCATGCCTTTAGTCGAACGCACGGGCGTCGGGTGCGCATCAAAATTGAAATCATGGCCGGCTTCCAGGTGATCAGCCGCGTTGCGGATGGGACCGCCCAAATCGGACTGACGGTCGCACGTACGCGCGTGCGCGGTGTTCGTCGGCTGCCGCTATTCTTCGAGAGCCGCCACCTCTACTGCGCCCAAGGTCACCCAATCTTCGAAGTCCGCGAGGACGATATCACCGAGGCGGAGATAGTCCGATACGACTATTCAAGCCGCGGCCATCTCGAACCAGACGGCTTTGCACCTGTGGGCCATTTTAGCGATACCGGGGACGTGGGTCTCGGAGCGCAGGCCCATCTCGCGCTCGTTCTGTCCGGGCGAAACGTAGGGTTCGTTCCTGATCATGTCGCTAAGCCTTACGTTGAACGCAGGGTTCTCAGATGTGTTAGGCCCGACCTGACCAGAGTTGAAGACGACGTCGTTGCCGTGTCGAGGGTCAAGTACCAAGGGTTGGCCATGATCGTCCGCCTGCTCGAACACCTCGCCGAGGCTCACGGCCGATCACTCGACCAGATCGAGGAGCATTGATCGAGATCGAACGTCCAGCGCAGTGCGAACATTAGTTCGTGCTTTGCGCATGGTCTGGATTCTAAGGGAGCGGTTAGGTTCACGGGTGGTCCGCGGAGGATTTTACGGTGAACATCAGCCACTCGACGCTTCGGCCGGCAGATTCGCTTCAGATTGCCAGGTTCTCGGGTCTTTCCACATTCATGCGGTTGCCATACCGGTCCGATGCCGAAGGCGTTGATGTCGCGATGGTAGGGGTGCCCTTCGATTTCCCCACGAACCGAGGTGGGGCTCGGCATGGCCCCTCGCAGGTTCGAGAGATGTCGCGGCTAATCAGGCGCTTTCCGGCAGGCGGCGGCGAGTCGCCCTTCGACATGTGCTCGTTCGCTGACATCGGTGATGCCCCTTTCAATCCGCTCGATCCTCACGGAGCGGTCGAGACGATCTCCGCCTACTTCAGCGTTCTTGCGGATAAGCGGGTCGTTCCGGTGGCCTGCGGGGGCGATCACGCCGTTTCCTACTTCGTCCTACGCGGGATTGTCCGGGGCGGGCCGATCGGCTTCGTCCAATTTGATTCCCATCCGGACACCAGCGAGGAACTCTACGGCGATCGCTACAATCATGGCACACTCCTGACCCGTGCTGTGGAGGAAGGTCTTGTCGATCCCAAGCGTACTATCTCTGTCGGTCTTCGGGGTACGCGGTTCAGTCGTACGGACCGTTCGTTCAACGAGCAGCACGGCATGCGAGTAATCGATTTCGACGAGTTCGACACGATTGGCAGGGTGGCCGTCATCAATGAAATCCGCAGAGTTGTCGGCGACGGACCTTGCTACATCACTTTCGACATCGATGCTCTGGACAGCTGTTTCGTCCCAGGCACCGGTGCGCCCGAACCGGGGGGGTTAACCATGCGCGACGCGCAGGTCGTCATCCGCGGTCTCGATGGTCTGAACATAATAGGCGCCGACATGTGCGAGGTCTCGCCGCCTCTGGATCCGCAAGGCATCACGGCCCTCAACGGAGCGAACGTTCTCTTCGAACTCCTGTGCATTACCGCTACTGCGGTCGCACGACGCCGTGACAAAGCGAATTCGGGGGAAGGGCAATGAGTGAACTGAAATCTCTTCTCCGTCCATCCCGCGGTGGTCCCCAAGACCTTTTCTACGCGGCTGGGTTGACAAAAAAACTGCCGACGATCGTACGCGGCGAAGGCATCTATATTTACGACAATCAGGACAACCGCTACATCGACGCGATCTCCGGTGCCATGACTGCTTCCCTGGGACAGGGCAACAAGCGCGTACTCAAGGCCATGTACGATCAGGGCATGAAGCACACTTTTTCTTATGTGCGGGTGACCCGTCACTTGCCGAATATCGCCCTGACCGAGAAGATAGCCAGTCTGGCCGGACCTGGCTATGAACGCGTTCATTTGTCCTCGGGAGGATCCGAGGCTGTGGAGATGGCCATCAAATTCCTCCGCCAATACGCTTACGCAAAGGGCCAGCGGCAGAAGACCAAAGTGATCACGCTGATGCCGTCCTACCACGGGGGAACGCTCGCGACGATTGGTTGGACCGGTGACGAAGATGTGGCTGCAATCTGGGGGCCGATGGCGGTTTTCGGAGACAAGGTTCCGGCGCCGCTGACCTACCGGCCGCCCTTCGGCGCCACCTCGGAAGACGGGGCTCGCGGAAGTGCTGCTGCACTTGAGGAGAAGATCATTTCGCTGGGGGCAGAAAATGTCCTAGCCTTCATGATGGAGCCGATCGGGGGCCAGTCGACCGGTGCGAATGTGCCGCATCCCGCATTTTTCGAAGAAGTATCTCGGATATGCCGCAAGCACGACGTTTTCCTTATCTTTGACGAGATCGTTAGTGCAGTCCGTTCCGGTACCTTCCTCGCTGCGCACAGCTACCCCAGTTGTAAGCCAACACTTGTGGTCACCGCGAAGGGACTAGGTGCGGCCTACACACCGATCGGCGCGGTGCTTGCTCCCGCGTCGATGGTGGATGAACTTGCGGATCTGACAGGTTTCAACCTCTCGCACACTTATAACGCGAACCCGATCACCTGTGCAGGCGCCTGCGCAGTCCTGGACGAAATGGTCGACAACAATCTGATCGGCCAAGCTACGACTCTGGGTGGGTATCTGAAGCATCGGCTCACTGACATCATGCAGCGATCGCCAATCGTCGGCGATGTGCGCGGTCAGGGTCTCATGCTTGCGATCGAATACGTGCGCAACAAAAACACGAAGGAGGTGTTTTCGGGGGATATTTTCGCGAGCGAACGCATCCGTCAAATCGGGCTGAGCCACGGCCTCATCCTTTATTCGCGGCGGCAGAACGGCGGTAGGCACGGCGAATGGTCAATCATCTGTCCGCCGCTGATCATCACGAAGGATCAGATAGATGATCTTGCCGAACGGCTCGAGCGGACGCTGCGAGAGTTCACCGAGGAGATGACGTTGGCGGGGGTACTCTGACATGCTCTACGACGACTATACCTTTCTGAAGTTCCAGAAGCGCCCCCACGGGGTCCTTCTCATCACCATCGATCGCGGCGAGAAGCTCAACGCAGCCAACGATCGGATGCATCTCGAGTTCGCGGAGGTTTGGCTCACGGTGAAGCACGACCGCGACGTGCGCGTCGCGGTGATCACGGGGGCCGGCCGCGCATTCTCGGCTGGCGGCGATTTGAATGAAGATGTGAAGAAGCTCGGCCAGATCGAGCCTATCGTCGAAATGGGCGAAATGGCCCTGCGGATCGTTTACAACATGATCCACCTCGACAAACCGGTCATTTCCGCGATCAACGGTCCTGCGGCGGGAGCTGGGCTCGCTGTTGCCCTGTCCGCTGACATATCAATCATCGCGGAGGAAGCGCGGGTTACCGACGCTCACGCCAACATCGGCGTCGCTGCGGGTGACCATGCGGTGATGATGTGGCCCCTGTTCTGCGGGATGCCGAAGGCGAAGCTTTATCTGCTCACGGCTGATCTGATCGACGGTCGCGAAGCCGAACGGATCGGCCTCGTTTCCATGTGCGTTCCGCTCTCCGACCTACTCCCGACAGCACTCGCCCTTGCCGAGCGTATAGCGTTGAAACCTCAGAGGGCAATCCGGTGGACAAAGCGCTGCCTCAACCATTGGCTGCGCCAGGCAGCTCCGATCTTTGATCTTTCCGTCGCCTACGAGGGCTTGAACTTCATGGAACCCGATGCGAAGGAGGGCCTCACTGCATTCCTAGAGAAGCGGCCTCCCAGCTTCCCATCCCTGGGGTAGCGCCATGCACGTCGCTCATTTCGTCCATCGTTCGGCCCAACGATTTCCAAAGCAGCCACTTTGGCTAGGACCTGACCTGTGTATCAGCTATGCCGAGGGAGCCGCCCGGCTGAACCGAATTGCCAACTCCCTCCTGCGGCTTGGTGGTGTCCAGGGGGACCGTGTGGCCATTTTGTCGTCCAACCGGTTTGAGGCGTACGAGATCTATCTGGCCGCAATGAACGCGGGCATGGTTGCGGTCCCGCTGAATCCAAAGAACCAGCCGAACGAACATGCCTTCGTCATTGCCGACTCGAATGCGCGGTTTGTTGTTTTCTCCGATCAATTCGCCGAGATACTGGCGTCGGTGCGGGGCGAACTCACCGGCGTGGGCCACTGGGTCACAATCGGGCAATTTGGCGGTTTGGGTCTCGGTTATGAAAGTCTCATCGAAACAAGCGAGGACGCGCTTCCAGATATAACAATCCAACCAGACGATCTTGCTTGGCTCTTTTACACATCCGGAACGACAGGCAAGCCCAAAGGGGCGAGGGAAACTCATCGCAATCTCGTCACCATGGTTCAGCAGTTCCGGCAAACTCTTCTTGCAGAGGTCTGCGAGACTGACGTGATGCTGCACGCGGCGCCGATTGCCCATGGGACGGCGAGCGTCGGCCTCGCTTATCTCGCCGCTGGCGCCGCCCAGACGTTTCCACTGACGGGAAGGTTCGACCCCGATCTGATATTCGAGGTAATCGAGCGCTTTCGGGTGACGGGCAGTTTCTTCGCTCCGACCATGGTGCAGATGCTGCTGCAAGCAAAGCTCGCGCGTGACTATGACCTCAGTAGCCTCAAGGACATTGTCTACGGCGGTGGTCCAATGTACGTGGAGGTCCTACGCCAGGCGATTGCGCGGTTCGGCCCAATCTTTCATCAGATCTACGGGCAGGGCGAGGCGCCGATGACGTGTAGCGGGATGCACAAGTCAGAGCATGTGATCTCCGATGATCCGGTCCGGTTGCGCCGTCTCGCCTCGGCCGGACGCGAGATGCCAGGTGTCATGATCCGGATTGTGGATGAATCGGACAAGCCCGTGCCTGTGGGGTGGCCTGGCGAGATTGTCGTGCGCTCTGATCTGGTCATGACAGGATACTGGAAGCGTCCGGCAGCCACTGCCGAGACGCTGAGAAACGGTTGGCTGCACACCGGCGACGTCGGATACCTCGATGTGGATGGCTATCTCTTCATCACCGATCGCATCAAGGACCTGATCATATCGGGCGGGGCCAACATCTATCCGCGCGAAATTGAGGAAGTGCTTCTACAGCATCCCGCCGTGGCTGAAGTTTCCGTGATAGGTGTACCGGACCCGAAATGGGGCGAGTCGGTGAAGGCTATCGTCGTTAAGCGCCCTGGGGTGGCGGTTGATGAATTGGAACTCATTGAATTCAGCCGCAAGCGGCTTGCTTCCTACAAGAAGCCCAAGTCAGTCGATTTCGTCGATGCCCTGCCGAAAAGCGCCTTCGGCAAGGTCTTGAAGCGTGAGTTGCGGGAGCAATTCTGGCGCGAAGCATCTCGGAGAGTATGATGTCGCGGGTTGGAGAGATGCGAGGCGTAGTCCTGACTGGACACGGCGGCTTGGACAAACTCGTCTATCGGGAGGACATGCCCATACCCCGGCCCCTTGCCGGCGAAGTGCTCATCCGCGTTGCGGCGTGCGGTCTCAACAACACAGACCTGAACACCCGCGTCGGCTGGTACGGCAGCAGCGTCGCAAGCGGAATGACTTTCGATCTGGCCATTCACGGACTGCCATCGGACGCGGCGGACATGAGTTCATGGGACAGGAAGTCGCTTCACTTTCCCCTCATCCAAGGCGCCGCAGCAGCCGGAACGATTGTTGACGTCGGTGCAGGTGTCGATCCTAGCCGCGTTGGCCAGAGGGTCGTGATCGATCCGGTGGTGCGATCCCCGGACCTACCCCTTGGCGCCCGCGGCGTCCAATACGTCGGCAGCGAGCGGGACGGAGGCTATGCCGAATTCTTGGTAGTCCCCACGGAGAATGCTCTGCGCGTTGCTGGTGATCTTGATTTCAAACGCCTCTCAACCTTGCCCTGTGCGTATCAAACCGCGGAAGAGATGCAAATTCGAGCTGACGTCCAGCCGCCGGACACGGTGGTGGTGACCGGGGCGTCCGGTGGCGTCGGCTTAGCCAACGTGCAACTCGCTAAGTTGCGTGGCGCCACCGTGATCGCGATCTGTAGTCGATCGAAGCAAGACAGAGTGAGGCGCCATGGTGCCGATGAGGTCCTGGCGCGAGAGGACGGTCCCGTCAGCACCCAGCTTAGTGCCCTCCTTGGCGACCGAGGGGCAAATGTGATCCTGGACGTCGTCGGTACGGACGACGTGGCGACGCTTTGGAGCCTTCTAGCGAGAGGCGGTCGCTACGCGACCGGTGGCGCAATCGCCGGCCCCTTCGCCCGGGTAGATCTACGTGACCTGATCTATAAGGATCTCAAAGTCTTCGGTATCGCCAATCCCGAACCTCAGGCCATGCGCAATCTTGTCTCGTACGTCGAGGACGGGCGGTTGGCCCCGGTGGTTGACAAGACGTTTCCCCTCAAGGACCTCGCGCAAGCTCAACGTGAATTCGCGCACAAAGAACACGTCGGCAAGATTGTCATCGAGATCGCATCGAATTGAAATGCTAGATTTTGGGGCGCATCATGCCGAGGGTGTGCAGGGCTCAGCCAATAAGTAGGCAGGAAGTGCATCAGTTGAGCATGTATGGGTCGTTCTGGCGGCATTATCCGCTTCTGCGGCGATTTCGGGAAAACTTGTATCGGCTTATTCAAATTGTGATGGTTTACCGGTGAACGTAAAATTGAAGCCTGAACGGCAGGTTGCACACTGGCTACGTCACTCCGGCTTGTGCGACCAACCTGCTCGTAGGACAGAATTGCGAGCACGAGAAACGCGCTCGCGACCTGTCGGTCGGCGAGGGGGATTGGCAGTTGAAACGCGAATCTGAGGCCCTGATTGAGATTCGCAACGTCTGCAAGACGTACGACGGTCGCAACATGGTTGTGGATGGCCTGCAGCTGAGCGTCAGGAGGGGTGAATTTCTGACGCTGCTCGGCCCGTCGGGTTCAGGCAAGACCACTGTCCTCATGATGTTGGCGGGTTTCGAGACCCCGACCAGCGGTCACATCGTTATGGACGGGAAGCTGATCGAAAACGTTCCACCTCAGAAGCGTAATGTCGGGATGGTCTTCCAGAACTACGCGCTCTTCCCCCACATGACAGTGGCGGAGAACCTCGCCTATCCGCTTACGGTGCGACGTATCCCTAAGCTCGAGATCACCCGGCGCGTCCAAAGTGCATTGGCCATGGTCCAGCTTCCCGACTTTGCAAAGCGTAGGCCGAGTCAACTCTCCGGTGGCCAGCAGCAGCGTGTGGCTCTTGCGCGGGCGCTCATATTCGAACCAGATGTCGTTCTAATGGACGAGCCGCTGGGCGCCCTCGACAAGAATTTGCGCGAGCAGATGCAGTACGAGATCAAGCGCTTGCACGAGGACCTCGGCGTCACGATAGTTTTCGTAACGCATGATCAGGGTGAGGCTCTCACGATGTCCGATCGCGTCGCGGTTTTCAATCGGGGGCGGATCCAGCAGATCTCGTCACCGGACGAACTCTACGAACGGCCCGCGAACGCGTTCGTGGCTCGGTTCATCGGTGAGAATAACCGCATTTCCGGCACCGTGGTCGAGTGCGCAGGGAGCCGCTGCTCCCTAAAGCTCAGCGATGGAAGTGTGGTCTCGGCTGCTGCAGTAGGCTCGCACCACGTCGGGTCGCGCGCAACACTGTCGTTGCGTCCCGAGCGCGTGATGATAGCCCCGGCGCCTGGGCAGGCGGATGTCATGCTTGCTGCCAGAATCGCGGGGGTGATCTATCATGGCGATCACCTGCGCGTGCGGCTCGCTGCGCCTTGGGCTGAACAGCATCTGATTGTCAAGCTTTCGAACCTCGGAAACGCGGCTCCCGAGGTCGGAAGCGATGTTACTGTAGGCTGGCGCGTGGGCGACTGCCTAGCCCTCTTACCCGAAACATCGGGAGATTGACGCTTGCCCCAAAGCACCATCTCTCCAGTCGACTCCCCGGCCGGTCCGGATTTGCAACGCGTCCATCGGAAGGTCGAACGTCGAAAATCCCTTCGGTCTTGGAGCCTTGTCGCGCCTCTCTTCCTGTTCGTCACGATCATGCTGCTGGTGCCGGTCGGAATGCTTCTGATGCGCTCGTTCTATGATCCGCTCGTTGCCAATACCCTGCCCCGAACGCTTGCCGAACTCGAAACTTGGGACCCGTCCAAAGGACCTCCCTCGGAAGCCACGTTCGCGGCCCTCCGAGAGGACCTGATTGCGGCTCTGGAGCAAGATACACTCGGTCCGCTCGCCGGACGGCTGAATCAGGACGCTCCTGGCGCGCGAAGCCTGCTGATTAGGACAGCGCGGCAAGTTGGAAGGGCCGAGCAAGGTCCTTACCGGCCGGTGTTCGAAGCCAGCAGTTCAGCATGGAAGGATATTGCCCTGTGGGGCGCGGTACGCAACGCCGGAAGCCGTTTTACCCTCAACTACTTCCTGGGTGCGTTCGATATGACACGTGATCCATCCGGAACAATCGTGCAGAGGCCTGAAGATCAACGTCTTGGTATCAAGCTTTTCGTTCGAACGCTCTGGGTGAGTGCGGCCATCGCTGTTTCGGCAACGCTGCTTGCGTATCCCATTGCTTTTCTCATGGCGCGGCTTCCAGACGGGCCGTCCAATTTTGTCATGATGCTTGTCCTACTTCCGTTCTGGACGTCGGTCCTCGTGAGAATCACGAGTTGGATCGTACTGCTCCAGCGACAGGGCGTCGTGAATGACGTTCTCGTCTGGAGTGGGCTGTTGTCCGATGCAGAGCGGCTGGACGTGATGTATAGCCTGAAGGCAACGCTTATCGTCGGAACGCACATCCTCTTTCCGTTCGCGGTCCTACCGATCTACAGCGTGATGAAGTCGATTCCGGAAAATCTGATGCGAGCAGCAGTCTCACTGGGGGCGTCGCCGCTGCACGCGTTTAGAAAGATCTATCTGCCGATCTCCCTGCCAGGCGTTGCAGCCAGCATGAGCATCGTTTTCATTCTATCGGTCGGCTACTACATCACGCCTGCTATCGTAGGCGGCGCGAGCGGAGATCTGATTAGCAACCTCGTCGCATTCAACATGCAAATGTCCTTGAATTGGGGGTTGGCGTCGGCGATTAGCGTAGTCCTGCTGATCGTCGTCGGCATTCTTTACTTGACGAGCAACAAACTTCTAGCAACGAACCATTGAGAGGCGTCCCGTGCTGCTCCGTCCGCCTGCTATAGCGACGCCGTTGGCGCGAATATGGAATTTTGTGTTCAATGTGCTCTGCGTGGCTATCCTGGCGCTTCTAGTCTCGCCCTTGGCGGTCATCATTCCACTGTCCTTTAACGCTGAGCCCTTTTTTACCTTCACGCCCGGCATGCTCAGCGCTGAGGCGAGCGCGTATTCGCTGCGCTGGTATGAGCAAGTGCTGACCGACCCGCAATGGCGGCTGGCTGCTTGGAATTCTTTGTTCATCGGTGTGGCTTCGACAGCTCTCGCGACAACACTAGGGACCTGGGCGGCGCTTGGAATGACCCAGCGCCGTCTCCCGGGACACGCGATCATCATGATGCTGCTTCAGGCGCCCATGATGGCGCCAATTGTCATTGTTGCCGCCGCCATTTACTTTTTCCTAGTCAAGATTGGCCTGACGCAGACGCTGACCGGCATAGTTCTTGCTCACACGCTTCTTGGCTCGCCATTCGTCGTCAGCACGATTGTTGCCACCCTCTCAGGTTTTGACCGCAACTTGACGCGCGCGTCGTTAAGTCTTGGCGCATCTGGTGCTCGCACCTTTTTCAAGGTCACGTTGCCCCTGATCTGGCCTGGCATCTTCTCGGGCGCGTTGTTGGCCTTCGTGACATCACTCGACGAAGTCGTCGTGGTACTTTTCCTGGGCGGTGGAGATCAGCGGACGCTTCCGTTGCAGATGTGGAGCGGCCTTCGCGAGCAGCTCAGCCCTGCCATCCTCGCTGCGGCTACCATGCTAATGGCGCTATCTATAATCTTGCTCGGTGTGAAGGAAACTCTCCGGCGGCGCAGCGAACGGCTTGCCCTTACCAATTTTTCTTAGGTCGAACGTGGGCCCTTACGATGGACATGAAATCGGTTTCCAGTCTCAAGGTCGACGGCCGGCGGCTGTGGGCGACGCTTATGGAGATGGCGGAGATAGGAGCCACCGCCGGAGGTGGCTCGGATCGCCAAGCCTTAACCGATGAGGATCGTCAGGGACGAGATCTGTTTCGCCGTCATGCCGAGGGTGCGGGCTGCACCGTTACAATCGATGAGATGGGAAACATGATGGCGCTACGCGCCGGAAGGAGCCCCGCGCTATCTCCGGTGGTCGTCGGGAGCCACCTTGACACACAACCAAAAGGGGGGCGATTTGACGGCGTGCTGGGCGTATTAGCTGGGCTAGAGATCGTTCGTACCTTGAACGATGCCGGCATCTCCACCGAGCGCCCGTTGCTTGTAGTGAATTGGACGAACGAGGAGGGCGCACGGTTTCCACCAGTGATGCTATCCTCAGGTGTCTGGGCAGGCGTCTTTAGCCGCGACTGGGCCTATGCCCGCCAGGACGCAGAGGGGCGCTGCTTCGCGTCGGAACTGGCACGGAGTGGCTACATGGGGGATGTGCCTTGCAGGCGACAAGATTGGCGCTGCCATCTCGAATTGCACATTGAACAGGGGCCAGTATTGGACTCGGAGCGCCGCCAAATCGGCGTAGTCACCGCCGCTCAAGGTATTCGGTGCTTCGATGTCACAATCACGGGCAAGGCAAGTCATGCCGGCACAACCCCGATGCATCGTCGTAAGGATGCATTCGTTGCCGCCGCCAAAGTTGTGGTGGAGCTCGAGGCCATTGCGAGGGCGTACGGTCCAAATGCCGTGCTGACAGTGGGTCGGATAGCCGTCGAGCCCGCCAGCCGCAACGTCATCCCGGGGTTAGCAACGTTCTCGATCGACCTTCGCCATCCGGAAGAGCACACGTTGAATCAACTTGAGAATGAGATCCGGCGAGCTGTTGCCGATGCGTGCGCTCGGGACCTGCTAGGCTCACGGATCGATGTCCTTTCATCGCTCTCGCCTTGCATTCGATCCGACTTGTCTGGATGTGATCCGTTTGGCTACCGACCGGCTCGGATACAGCCGCCTCGATGTGGTCTCGGGTGCAGGGCACGATTCCTGCCATGTTGCCGGGCATGTGCCAACAGCCATGGTCTTTATTCCCTGCCAGGATGGGTTGAGCCACAACGAAAAGGAATCAATCGAGCCAGAGGAAGCTGAAGCGGGCTGCAATGTGCTGCTGCAGGCGGTGCTCGTGCTGGCCGCGGGAGAGGAGTTTGGGTCGGCATAGCTCACATAGGCCAAGCGCATCGTAGTCAATCGCTTATGGCGGCGCTACCGGCACAAAGCAGGCAGAAACTCCTCACTTCCTGCTGATTCTCGCCCGCGCAGACAGCCGTTCCACGCAACTGATGCGTCAAGCGATTTTGTAGATCCAAGACAGCTTGCGCGTGTCGGGCCGCTAAGACCCCGCCGCTTTGACGTGGTTCGCAATGAACTTCTGGAAAATATGCAACGCTCTTTCCCAATGGGGAGAGAAACGGCTTTCTAGGCCGAGATCCTCGCGCACTCGGGCCATAGCCTGCACTTCGCGCCAAGGCTCGTCATCCTCGTCGAGCACTTCCTTCCAGTAAATCGTGTTCTCGTCACGCAATTTCTTGTATTCCGGCGCGGTCGCTGCCTCACCGATGAAATAGGTGCGAGAGGTGTAACGGGTATTCCCAGGTCCTAGCGGAAGTTGCAGGGATCCGGAAACGTAACTGGGCGTGCAGCTGATGATTGTGTTAGGAAATACGAAAAGGATCACTGCTTCGGCGGTGCCGGTCTTTTCCATGTCGGGGAAGATGGGCAGGACGTTCCCATCTGAAGCTTTGGTGGCATAGCGTTCTTGCGCTTCGGCAATGCCGCGCTTGGACGAAAAGCCCGAGTAGATGTCACCACCGTCCTCGGTAACGTAAATCTTGCTGTGACTGAACACGCGGTGGACGAACGGCAGATGATAGTCCTCGATGCCGCCCTCGACGACGACCTTCCAATTCACCGCGATGTCACGTGAGCCTCTACCCGATGCAGCGTCGGCTGCTCGTAGAATTGAGAAGTCAAAGGTTCCTTCGAGCCGTTCCCTGACGGGCCGAAGATGTTCGCTCAGCTCCAGGGCCTTCCCATCGATATTGACGAAGATAATATCGAAATACTGGCCCGAGCGGACCTGGATCAGCCCAAGTTCGTTGTAGTTAAAATCTTCAGCCCGGTTCTCGTTAACGCCGGCAATTGATGGCGTAGCCAACAATTGGCCATCGAGGCCGTAGGTCCAGCAATGATATGAACAGCGGATCGTCCGAACGTTACCGGCGGCCTTTGCCAGCTTCATGCCGCGGTGACGGCAAATATTGTGATAAACATTGACCTTTGCGTCTTTCCCTCGAACGAGCAGCAGCTCGTAACCGGCGACGCTAACGGGTTTGATATCGCCGGGGTTGGGCACATCACTGCCGAAGCCAACGCCGGTCCAATTGGCCGCGAAGACATGTTTGCGCTCGGCCTCATAGAAAGCTTCGTCGTAGTAGGCTCGCCCCGGCAATCCGGTGGCCGTTCCGGTCGGCCGCGCGAGACCCTGGATCTCGTTGTCAGAGAGCGGAGTCGTTACTTCCTTGACGTCGCCTGAGCCGATTTCCATAGGGAAGACTCCTAAATATTGTACCCTCGAGCTGACCGCAATGAGCGTCGCCGATCCTGCCCACCCCGGAGACCATAGTGTCCTCCCGTTGAACAGCGAGACGCAATCCCATTTCTTAGAACTAAGCTTCGGTCTACTAGTGCCGGCGCGGGCGGAACAAGAATCTGGCTTCGCCGATAGCTCGTTCGGTTCGGAGATACTAGAAGAGACTGGATTACGTGATCAATTGGAGCGGTTCTTGAACAGTCCACAAACCATGACTGCCGCTGTTAGGGAGAATGCGGCTCTCGCGCTACGGGACGACCTCCCGCTACCTTCGCCGCGCCGTGACGAACTGCTCGTGCAAGTTGCTGCCTGCCGCCTGGATCGCTGGGATCTTGCTGCCAAACGACCGCCGGCATTGATTCCCGGAAGCGGGTTCGCCGGACGGGTGGTCGGAGTAGGAGAAGACGTGCCCGCTTGGCGATTAGGTGATCGCGTAGTGGTCGATCCAGGCTTCTCCCGATCGGGGCAGTATCTTGCGGATCTCGGCTTCGAGCGCGACGGCGGACTTGCGCAGTTCGCGATTGCGCCTGCTTGGGCTGCCATAGCCATTGGCTGCGACACGGCAGATGCCGCGCTTGCACAGCTGCCGACTTACTATGGTCGGGCAGAGCGGGCGCTGATCTGGGGTCGTCTTTACGCTGACGAGACGGTGCTTGTCCTGGGCGCGAACGAGGGATCGGGACCCGCGGCGATCGAACTTGCAAAATCGCGGGGGGCGACTGTGATCGCGTCTGCCCCGGAGTGGAGCCGGGCCGAGTTGGAAACACGCGGGGCAACCTTCGTTGCAGGGGCCGGCGTCGCTCGCAGGGTGGAACTGATAGTGGATTTCCGGGCCATCCCGGACCCCTTGTCGCATTGCGAATGGTTGTCTCCCACGGGCGTCTACGTCTCGGTCGGCGGAGTGATTGCGCGAACGGGTTCTAGGCTGGTCCAAGCCACTTCAAACCCGGATATCTTCACTCTGCGTTATCTGGAGAACCTCACTCACGCCCTGAGCGAGAGAGCCCTGACCATAGGGGTCTCGAGGACCTTTGGATTCGGCGAGCTCGCTGCTGCGGTAGAGGCCGCTGAAGATCCGCATCAGATGAACCCCATCGTCGTGGTCTCGGGGCAAACGTGATGCGAGGCCGAAAGGCAATGCTCCGCACGGGAAGGTCTGCCGGGTGAGGGTGCCAGGAAGTCGCTGACCAAGTCGGGTGCTCAGTCATCTTCTTGGAATACATCCTGCCTTTGGCCTAAAACTCGTGTTCGACCAAGAACGGTGCTCTTTTGCACTTGACAGTTGTTTCCCCCGGTCCCGAGCGCACCGGCAACAACGCTAGCGCCAGCTCCCCCTGGAACAGCTACCACGCCCAAACCGCCCGCGGCACCGTCGTCTCTGCAACCCTCGACGACCGTGCAGCACCCTTCATCTGCAGGCCCACCTATACCGCCAACGGGTAGGACTCGTAGTGTTGTGCCGGTGCCCGTTAAGCGTGAGAAACCCGAGATCGTTGTGATGCGGGTGCAGCTCGAGCTTAGTGCAGGGTCTCTCGAATTTGGCCTCCCAACTCCTCTGTGGGGCCGACTCTCGATGAATTAAATCCGATATCCGTAAGCAAACCGCTGCTCCGATCCCATGGCTCCCGCCGCTCACCAACTCTCATAGATAGCTCCTCCCATTGAAATTAGATTTCGTAGCCGCAAAGCCCATTCGCGAGGCCAAGCTTGATTACGGTTGGGGTGAGCGTTGCAGATACCAGTGTCGAAGTGCGCGAAATTGGGATCGCCCGCATGATCCAGGCAGGTGCAGTGCCGCTGACATCCGCCGTCTTCATGTACGAGCAGCGCGACAGGGCGCGTCAAGGTTCCGCGTAGTTACTTTGCGCCCCATCAGTCGCAGCGGTGACGGTGTAGCTGACTATGTCGATGTGGATGGTCGAGGTGGCCCAAGACGACCGACTATAGCCACAAGCGCTGGGACGTCTTCATCCGCTTCCTCGACGACGGCCGCCTGTGCATGTCCAACAACGCCGCCGAGCGCGAGTTGCGCGCTGTCGCCATGGGGCGTAAGAACTGGACTTTCGCCGGATCCGACGAAGGCGGCCACCGGGCCGCCGCCATCTATACACTGATCCGGACCGCCCAGCTCAACGACGTCGACCCGCAAGCTTGGTTCGCCGACGTCCTCGCCCGCGTCCAGGATCATCCGGCTAGGCTGATCGACGAACTCCTGCCTTGGAACTGGAAAGGCGACCGTCAGCAAAAGGCGGCTGCGTAGCGCGCCCCAAGCGCAATCGACGTCGCGTGATCAATGACCGTTTCCGTGGCCTTCACCGGCTTTCAATTACCCACAATTTCTGCCCCGACCATGGCCCCCAGCGCGATGTCGGTTAGGCGCGATAGCCCGCGCCACATGACCGTATTCCCGGCGGAGGATCGTGGGCGCGGGCGAGATAGCCGCCGAGCCTCGCGATCTTGGTCAGGTAATGTGAGAGAGAGAGTTTTCCGTCGAGCTTGCGATTTGTCATTCACCAGCCGATCAAGCAGGGCGATTTCAGTTGGCGTCAACGCAAGAGTCGGTAGCGCCCCTGGAGCTGCGCGATTGAGCATCCGGTCATCCAGAAGACCCTCCAACTGAGGATGCAAAAGACAGAGATCAGATTGGTCAGACGCTGGGCGGTCCGGAGCTTCGATTCTTGAGCTTTGCAACCCGATTTGAGAATCTTGTGGAAGACTTCGATTTTCCATCTTAAGGCATACCATTCGAGTTTCTCAATTGCGGCCGCGCGTGAGCCCACAGGCAGATCTGTAATCAGCTTCCACTCGATTTTCTTTCTATTCTTCGGCGTTACGCGCTCTTCGGCATGGATCACCGTCAAGATCAGCGCAGGATAGCGCTTCTGCTTTCCGATTGGCGGCAGGACGCGAATCTTGCGATGTCTGATCTCGAGGACGGCTTCATCGGGGTCGCCGTTGTTGTTTCCGACGTCGATGCGGTGCAGTCCTTTGACGGTGACCTCGTCCATTTCGTCGGCGATCGTGTGATCCCCATCCCCAGCCAAGCGATTAACACAAGTCCTGATCACGAAATGCGTTCCAGCTTCGCGAGCCGCGCAGAACAGCTCATAGATGTCGCTCTCGCGATCACCGACATGGATGCACCGTCCCGGATCGCGCAGCAGCTCTGTGGATTGCCGGACATTATCCAGCCATCGGACGCTCTCCTTCTTCTCGATGGGAACGCGCGTCGGGTTGATCTTCTTTTTAAGCGCGGCAGTCCCCTTGAATTTCTTTCGGGTCCAGAATTTGACGGCCCTCAGTCCAAGCGGCAGCCCCTCGGTCGTTACCGCCAGGCTCGAGTGCATCAGGATGCCGCAAACCGTGTGCGATCTCAGGCGGCCGGCCTTGTCCCGGCCGCTGTTTATGCTCTTGGTGATCCCGATCGCGTCTGAATCCTCCCTCCGATAGCTGAACTCGGTTGTATCATGGAGCACCAGAACAGCACCGCCTGTGGCAATCGTGCGCTCACGCGTCGATTGAAAGTGGCCGGCCAGAATGTCCGCCTCACTGACCCGGTCGTTGGAGAAGAAACGATACGCAGCCTTGGTATTGGCCCAGTCCTGGCACACCAGCGGAATACTTTCGCCCATGGCGCTCTCGATCTGCGCTACCAGTTTGCGGAGCCGCTTGTTCAGGCGCTCGTCGGCAAGGTTGCAGCCTGCGAGCTCGCGATCAAACCATGCGCCTGCTTCTCCGTCCATTGGCACCGCCCCCGCGAATCGGTGCCAGATAAGGAATCACGGTCGATTCCTGCGATGCAACAATTTATGCGCTCCCTCAGAACACTCGGCTAAATGTGGGTAATTGAAAGCTTCACCGGACACGTACGACTGAAATGTCAGAGGTCGCCTGAACGTCGTTCAGATCTCCGCTGCCCAAGAACCTGCTGCGCCGGGAATTTTGGTCTTAGGTTCGGCGATCGCGCGGCGCCGTGCTGGCGAGGCAACGGCCTGGGAGAGGTCAACAGCGCGTCACGAAGAGGCAATCTGCCTTAGCGTGTGGCTAACGCTTGTACACGGAGCGGCTGCTAACACGAACGCCGCGACCTCTCCTTGATTGCTACCGACCCAAGGACTTCAGATTCCAGCCCCTCTTCTGAAGCTCCGCAATTCCCTTGTTGATTTCTTCCAGAGGCTCCTTCTCACGAATGATTTCAAGAACGACGTTCTCGACTTTGCAGGCCGCTTCGACTGCTCTTCCTAGATCTCCGAAATTGACGGCCCCAGTGCCGATCGGATCATGGCCCCATTCCTCGAGGCCCGTATCAGAGATATGCACGAGCCCAATCGCTGAATATCCGGACAACAGACATGCAACGGGGTCTTCTTTAATATACGCCGCGTTCGCAACATCATAAACAATCTTCAATGTTTCACTGTTAACTTCTTTTACGATCCCGACTAGTTCATCGAATGTAGGCCTGAAGCAATACGGCGTGTTTTCGAGGAGAAATCGGACTCCAGCCTGCTCAGCCCGTGGCAATAGAATTTCTAAGCTCTCATACAGCCAACCAAGTGTCTTCGGCAGTGATGGAGAAATCATCGGACGCCGTGTGCCCGGTGAAATCACCACGTCGAAAGCACCCCAATCGAAGGCTAGGTCGATCACATCCTTGATGTGATCTGTGCTCTTACGCCTCATATTTGCGGCAGGACTCGCCAGATTGATGTCGTATCCACCGGCGTTGAGCGACCTCACGCTTGCACCGCAATCCTGCAAACGCTTCTTTCCATCAGAACGCATGGCCGGCGTCATCTCATCTGGCCAGCAATGCGGCGAACTGATCGGCACCTCAAAGACACTGAAACCGTGGCGGCTGAGGTCACACATCGCATCGATCGCGGTCGAAGACCAGATGTATGAAAACGTATCGATGATCATTTGACGAGAACTCCCTAGACATCCATTAGCGTTGCAAGGCGGAGCGAGGCACATCCGATCTATAAGAGGGTGGCGACATCAGTTAATCGCAGCTCACGGTGACTGAACAGAGCCGGCTCCGGAAATCTGCACAGGACGTTAAGTGGAGTTTCTGCCTGACGACGGGCACGATAGGCCCGCGAATCAGGAGAGACGATGAGCAGACGA
>NZ_JADPKQ010000247.1:0-22768 GCF_023074015.1 Bradyrhizobium sp. 142 | reverse complement strand
GCAAGTTGCTGCTGTCGATTGCCATTGCTGTCCTGCCCTGCAGGAAGTCGTCCAGCACCTGGTACCATTCATAGCTGCCGACGCCGATAGGCCCGGCCTCGCGGAGCAGCCGCCCGTACATGTCGATGGCCGCGATCGCCTCCGGGCTCGCGAAAGCGGCCATATTGTCCTTGATCATGGCGCCACCGTAAGAGAACACGAAACCCATGGCCGCCGGGCTGGAATTGCCGCCCGCCTGGGCTCGCATCGCGATTCCCGATATAGCATCGGTCTTGACTGCCCTGGCGGTCGCGAGCAGTTCGTCGAAAGTCTGGGGAGCCGGCAAGTCCTTGGCTGCCAACATTTCGCGGTTGAGGAACAGGGTCATCGCCTCGGACGTGATTGTAAAGCCGTATCTCTCGCCGTCCGGCCACAGCGAGAAGGTCCGGGCGGTCTTGAGAAGATCGCTCTCGTCATACCAAGGAAGATCGGTCAGCGACTTCTTGGAATAATAAGCGTTCAGCGGCTCGAGCCATCCTCCGGAGATGCCCTGGCCGTAAGTGGCGAACATGCAAACGTCAGGTGTATTGCTGCCGCGTGCGAGCCTGATCGGGATCGCGCTCAGGTATGTGGTTTCCAGTGCAAAGTCGGTCACGACGTTGATGCCGGTGAGCTTGGTGAAATCCGGCAAGAGCGGCGTGATCGCATTGGACCAGGGATGGATCGCACCTGCGAGCGTGATCGTCTGCCCCGCAAACTGCTTCCAGTCGATTGCGGCACTGGCATAGGCCTGGTCATCCCCGGCCAAGCTCGTGCGCGGTAACATGGTGAAGGCCGGCAAGACTGCTCCCGCAGCGCCCAATCCCTTGACGAAGCTGCGCCGGCTGACGGGCGCGCGACCGCTTGATGCGTTTCCATCCATGATAGTGCTCCCATAACTATGGCATTCACAGGATGCGAAGCTGAGCCATATCCGTTCCGTCAGTTCGCGCCATTGCGAAGTCGGGATGCACGGCCGGGAATGTTGAGTTCCGGCTCCCGTGCCAACGCGCATGTGCTATCATCGCACGCATACGCTGCCCACTGTTCTATCATGCGACAGCCGGGCGGTCACCGAAGACACGAGGCCGATGTCAGCTTTTGCTCGGAGCCATTTTTCGCGATGGTTTGCGCGACCGTTGATCCCCGTGATTGCAGCGCTTCTGACGTTGTCCGCGGTGACCGGATTTCTCGGTCTCCAAAACTGGCGTGACCGCGAGGCGGTCAATCTCTCGCTCGAGCACGGCGGCCAGGTCATTGACACGCTTGATCGGCTTCGGACGATCATCGTCGATCTGGAGGCCGAAAGGCACGGGTATCTGCTCACCCTCGACCCGGCTTATCTCAAGGCCTACGGCGTCTCGGACGAAAGCGTTCGACGGGAGACTGAGGCGCTCCAGGCTCTGGTCGCAAGCGATCCGTTACAGAGTTTTCGCGCCGGACATCTGGCTCTGATCATTTCAGAAAAGCTGCGTGAGATCGACGACCTCGTCAAAACGGCGGCTCGCGTCTCCGGGCAGGCGGCCCAGGCAATGATCCGAGGCATGGACGATATCCGACTGCAAATCGACCTGTTGCAGGACGTTGAGCGTTTTCAGCTCGTAGGTTGGGAGAAGCGCGCCGGGGAACTCGAACGACGCAGGACGCGTCTTACCCTCGCAGCCGGCGTCATCGGCGCCGTCCTGGTGGGGACCGCGATGGCGCTCGCGCGGCTCGAGGCGAAGCGGCGGCGAAAGGCGACCGAGGAGAACGTGCAGCTCCACAGCGACCTTCTGGAGCGCGACAGGAAGATTCGACGCCTCGTCGACTCCAACATCATAGGGGTCATGATCTGGAACCTCGAAGGTCGCATACTTGAGGCCAACGACGCATTTCTGCATATCGTGGGTTACGACCGCGAGGATCTCGCCGCGGGACGCCTGCACCGTACGATGCTGACGCCGCCGGAATGGCGCGACCTCGACGCACGTAACATCGCGGAGCTGGAGCTGATCGGGACGCTCGCGCCATTCGAGAAGGAGTATTTGCGTAAAGGCGGAAGCCGTGTGTCCGTGCTGATCGGCGGGGCGATGTTCGAAGAGGGTACAAATCAAGGCGTTGGCTTCATCCTTGATTTGACCGAGCGCAAGCGGGCGGAAGAGGCGTTGCGGCAGAGCGAGGAGCGCTTTCGCACCCTCGTGCAATTCTCCTTCGACGTGTACTGGGAGACCGACGCGCAGCATCGCTTTACCCGCCAGGAATTCGCGGAGAGCCTTGCCGACGCGCCGGCGGCGGACTCGGAGATCGGTAAGACGCGCTGGGAAGTGCCTTACCTGGAGCCTGACGCAGAGGCCTGGCGCAAGCACCGGGAAACGCTCGATGCCCATCTGTCGTTCCGTGATTTTGAGCTCGCTAGACGTGCCCGCGACGGCAGCAAGCGCTATGTGTCCGTTTCGGGGCTGCCGGTGTTCGATAAGACGGGGCGCTTCGTCGGCTACCGCGGCGTCGGGCGGCACATCACCGAACGCAAGCGAGCCGAAGAGGCCTTGCGCTCCGCGCAGGCGGAGCTCGCACACGCCAATCGCGTCACCACGATGGGGCAGCTCGCGGCCTCGATCGCCCATGAAGTCAGCCAGCCGATCACCGCCACGGTTACCAACGCCGAGGCTGGATTGTCCTGGCTGGCTGCCCAGCCGCCGAATCTGGAGCAGGTCCAGCATATGTTCGATTGTATCGTCAGCGACGGTCTGCGAGCCGGCGATGTCATCGGGCGGATCCGGGCCCAGGTCAAGAAGGCGCCTCAGCAGAGGGTAGCGTTGGAGATCAACGCGGCGGTACTTGAGGTCATTGCCCTGACCCGTGTCGAAGCGGCCAAGAATGGCGTCCTGGTGCGGACGCAACTTGCGGAGGGCTTTCCACCGATTCAAGCGGATCGGGTCCAGGTCCAACAGGTGATTCTCAACCTGATCATCAACGCAGTCGAGGCGATGGGCGGAATGGGCGATGGGGTGCGGGAGCTGCTGATCAGCACCGGCAGAAATACCTCGAACGACGTATTCGTCAGCGTGCGGGATTCTGGTCCGGGACTGGACCCGAAGACGATGGACCGCCTCTTCGATCCCTTCTTCACCACAAAATCCAAGGGCATGGGCATGGGTCTGGCCATTTGCCATTCGATCATTGAGGCGCACGGCGGACGGATGTGGGCTGGCGCAAATGAACCTCGGGGCGCCATCTTTCAGTTCACGCTGCCTGTAAAACCAGACGAAACTGTTCCCTCCGGACACGTCGACCCCATGTCGGCGGTATAAGACTGCAGGACCGCGGAGCGAAACGACCGTTCTCGGCGGCAGAAGCCCCGCTGTGATCGTTCCAGCTCGTTGGTCATGATCACCGCGGTGCCATCGTGCTGCGGCAGAAGTGGTCACGCAGCCAGGTGGAAACACGGCTCGCCAATTTGCCGCCGTGCTTGATCGGTATGGAAGCCTGCGTCGGCGCGCACCACCTCAGCCGCCGAATCTGGAGCAGGTCCAGCATATGTTCGATTGTATCGTCAGCGACGGTCTGCGAGCCGGCGATGTCATCGGGCGGATCCGGGCCCAGGTCAAGAAGGCGCCTCAGCAGAGGGTAGCGTTGGAGATCAACGCGGCGGTACTTGAGGTCATTGCCCTGACCCGTGTCGAAGCGGCCAAGAATGGCGTCCTGGTGCGGACGCAACTTGCGGAGGGCTTTCCACCGATTCAAGCGGATCGGGTCCAGGTCCAACAGGTGATTCTCAACCTGATCATCAACGCAGTCGAGGCGATGGGCGGAATGGGCGATGGGGTGCGGGAGCTGCTGATCAGCACCGGCAGAAATACCTCGAACGACGTATTCGTCAGCGTGCGGGATTCTGGTCCGGGACTGGACCCGAAGACGATGGACCGCCTCTTCGATCCCTTCTTCACCACAAAATCCAAGGGCATGGGCATGGGTCTGGCCATTTGCCATTCGATCATTGAGGCGCACGGCGGACGGATGTGGGCTGGCGCAAATGAACCTCGGGGCGCCATCTTTCAGTTCACGCTGCCTGTAAAACCAGACGAAACTGTTCCCTCCGGACACGTCGACCCCATGTCGGCGGTATAAGACTGCAGGACCGCGGAGCGAAACGACCGTTCTCGGCGGCAGAAGCCCCGCTGTGATCGTTCCAGCTCGTTGGTCATGATCACCGCGGTGCCATCGTGCTGCGGCAGAAGTGGTCACGCAGCCAGGTGGAAACACGGCTCGCCAATTTGCCGCCGTGCTTGATCGGTATGGAAGCCTGCGTCGGCGCGCACCACCTCAGCCGCAAGCTCCAAATGCTTGGCCACGACGCTCGCTTGATGCCGGCGAAATACGTGCGCCCCTACTCGAAGGAACAGAAGAATGACTTCCGAGATGCGGAAGCCATCGCTGAGGCTGTCCAACGCCCGACCATGAAGTTCGTCGCGACCAAGACCGCCGACCAGCTCGACCTGCAGGCGCTGCACCGCGTGCGCGATCGATTGGTTGGTCAGCGTATCGGCGTCATCAATCAGATCCGTGCGTTCCTGCTGGAGCGGGGCATCGCCGTACGCCAAGGCCTGCATTCCCTGCGGTCGAGTTGCCGGGTATCCTCGCGACGCGCACCGATGTGCTCTCGCCTCGCATGTTACGCATCATCGAGGAACTGGCGGGCGACTGGCGCCGGCTGGATGCGCGTATCGAGGGGCTGTCTAGCGAGATCGAAACGCTGGCCCGTCAAGATAAGGCCTGCGAGCGACTGATGACGGTGCCCGGCATTGGCCCACTTATCTCCAGTGCAATGGTGGCCGGGATCGGCACTGGAGACGTGTTCTCGAAAGGCCGCGACTTCGGCGCCTGGCTTGGACTGGTGCCGAAGCAGATATCGACCGGCGACCGCAAGATATCAAGGCGCGGCAATCGCTACCTACGCGCGCTGTTCGTCCAAGCCGCATGGGTCGTGCTGGTCAGGGTCAAGTGCTGGGAGCGCTACGGCCTCAAATCTTGGATCGAAGCTGCCAAGAAGCGATTTGCATCACAACGTGCTGGCGATTGCGCTCGCCGACAAGCTCGCCTGCATCGCTTGGGCGGTTCTCAACAAGGGGCGCGCCTTCGAATGCGTCAAGACAGATGAGATGGCGTCCCGACCTGCTTGGCGCCGCGCTCGGGGCCGTCAAGGCGCAGCCTGGGAGCGGTAGAGCAAGACGTGAGGACAGCACGACGGCCGGCCTTGACGGCCCTTGCGCGCGGCGCGTCTGCGCGCGCAGGCCGGGACGAGGGAATGACCGCCAGGCACGAACAAAGGAACGGCGCGAAGTGAAGTGAGGAGCTATCGATGACGTAACCAATATCCCTTACCCACCGAGGTCTGCGAGAGATGAGACGACGATGGAGGATCAGTCTTCCCGGCGCATGCGAACACTGGTGACCCGAATGGCCCGTTCGAGGCCTGTCCGCTAATCAGCTCGAATGCGCGCTGATATCCATGATGGCCCGGAGCACAGCACGCTCCAGTCAGAGGCCCGATACATTGATGCAAGACTGCATCTGCCAGGTTGACGAAACCTCTTGCAACGCGCGGCCGGACCATACATTCGGGTCACAAACTGTAATACTCGCGATCGGCAAATCAGGTCCGTTCCTCCCGCGAAAGGAGACCTGGGCGACGCCGGCCGGAGTCTGTTGCGATGGGCCGTATCGGAACGTTGGCGTCATCTTGGCGCAAGCGACGCCGTTCCGCCGGGTGAGGGGATGCTCCATCGTTTTCGATTGTCGCGGGCGGGCTTCAGCTTGCTGATCCCTTGGCGGTACATATCGGAAATCTAGGATGCCAGGGTTGGCGGTGGAAGCCATCGGCCGTCCATGCGCTGCGATGATGGCATCCTGCCACTGGTTTGACCGACGGATCAACCTGATTTCGTAAAACCCGTAATTACCGGGCGTTAAGCTACTGATATCGCTGTCACCGGCTACTGTGCATGGGGTTGTTTCGCTCTTATTGTTGTGGGGCTCGCCGAGCCTGATCCAAACCGGTTTTAGTGGCCGCCGAGATAGGCCGTGATCAAACGGGGATCGTGGATGAGGTCCTTGGCAGGGCCGGACTGCACGATCTCGCCGGTCTCGAGAACGTAGCCGTAGTCCGCCGTCTCCAGCGCGGCGCGGGCGTTCTGCTCGACCAGCAGGATCGACACGCCGAGATCGCGCAGGGACGCGATGGTGCGAAAGATCTCGCGCACGATCAGCGGCGCGAGGCCGAGGCTCGGCTCGTCCAGCATCAGAAGTTTCGGCTTGGCCATCAGCGCGCGCCCGAGCGCGAGCATCTGGCGTTCGCCGCCGGAGAGCGTGCCGGCGGCCTGGCGCTGCCGCTCCTTCAGCCGGGGGAACCGGTCATAGACCCCATCGAGCGTCTTCTGAACTCCGGAGCGGTCGCGCAGGCTGTAGGAGCCGAGGAGCAAGTTGTCAGCGACCGACATATCGGAGAACAGCTCGCGTTTTTCCGGAACGAGGCAGAGCCTGCGCTCGACGCGGTCTTCGACCGACATCTTGCCGATGTCGCTGCCCTGAAAGACCATGCGGCCTTTAGAAGAGAGCAGTCCGATTGCGGCCATCAGCAGCGTGGTCTTGCCGGCACCGTTCGGACCGATGACGGTGACGATTTGTCCCTCCTCGACCGAGAGCGACACATTGCGAACCGCATCGACATTGTCGTAGCAGACGGTGACGTCCGACAGGGAGAACATCGAGCTCACGCGACGCCTCCGAGATATGCTTCTTGCACCCGTTCGTCGCTGCGGATTGCAGCCGGCGCGCCTTCGCAGAGCTTCGAGCCGAAATCCAGCACGACGATGCGGTCGACCAGCGACATCACAAACTCCATGTCGTGCTCGACGATCAGGATGGTCAAGTGATCCGCCCGGAGCGAGCGCAAAAGCTCTGCCAGCCTGAGCTTCTCCTGGCGGCGCAGGCCTGCAGCGGGTTCGTCGAGCACCAGCAGGGTCGGATCCGCGGCGAGCGCGCGCGCGATCTCCAGAATACGCTGGTTTCCGAGCGGCAGGTTGCCGGCGAGCTCGAACGGCTTCTCGCCGAGCCCGACGCGTTCGAGCTGCATCAGCGCCTCGTGACGGACGCTGGCCTCCTCGCGCCGGTTGATGCGGAAAGCTCCGGCGAACAGGCCGGCGCGGGTCCGGGCATAAGTGCCGAGCATCACGTTTTCAAGAAGGCTCATGCGCGGCCTGAGCTTCACGTGCTGGAAGGTTCTCGCGATCCCGGCCTTGGCAATGCGGGATTGCGCCTCACGCGTAATCGGGCGTCCAGCGAAGACGATATCGCCCTTGTTGACCCGGAGCGCGCCGGTCAGGCAATTGAACATCGTGCTCTTGCCGGCGCCGTTCGGGCCGATCACGGCGAGGATTTCACCCGACCGTACCTCGAAGCTGACATTGTTGACGGCGACCAGGCCGCCGAACCGGCGCTCGGCGCCGTCGACCTTCAGGAGGAGTTCGCCTGGCGCGGGTTGCGCGCGGCGGGGCAGGAGCGGCGCGGGCTGCGGCCGCGCGCGCGTTGTTTTCGGCAAGGAGCGCGCAACGAACGGCACGATGCCTTGCCGCGCCCATTGCAGGAACAGGATGAACAGGGCGGAGAAGGCGACGATCTCGAGCTGTCCGGACGCGCCCTTGGCGATCAGCGGCAGATAGTCCTGCACGCTGTTCTTGAGCAGGGTAACGACTGCCGCCCCCACGACGCCGCCAAGAAGGCTGCCGGCGCCGCCGACCATCGACATCATCAGATATTCGATGCCCATGCCTGCATCGAACGGGCCGGGGCTGATGAAGCGGCTCATGTGGGCGTACAGCCATCCGGAGAGCGAGGCCAGGAGGGCCGCGATCACGAAGGTCACCAGCTTGATCCGGAAGGCGTTGATGCCGAGGCTTTCGACGAGCGTATTGCCGCCGCGCAGCGCGCGCATGGCGCGGCCAAGCCGGGAGTCCAGCAGATTATAGCCAAGCAAGAGGACGACGGTAACGATGCCCCAGATCAGGAAATAGATCTGCTTGCTGGAAACGAGGGCAAGCGATCCGAGGCTGATCGGCGGAATCGACGAGATCCCATTGAACCGGCCGAGTCCCTCGACATTGCCGAACAGGAAGCCGATCGCCAGACCCCAGGCCACGGTAGAGAGCGAGAGGAAGTGACCCTGAAGCCGCAGGGTGACAAGGCCGAGAATGGTCGCAACGCCGCAGGTCAAAGCCACGCCGAACAGCAGGCCAAGCCAGGGCGAATGCCCGTTTAGCGCCGAGACCCACGCTGTCGCATAGGCCGCAACGCCGACGAACGCCGCCTGTCCGAACGACACGATGCCGCCGACGCCGGTGAGCAGCGCGAGCCCAATGGCAACGAGCGAATAGATGCCGATGTAGTTCATCAGCGTGATGCTGAACGGGCTGAGGACGAAGGGAGCCACCGCGAGGCACAACACGGCCGCGGCGGCGGCTATCTGAACGTGAAGGCGCGTCATTCCTCGATTTCCTCCTCGGAATGCAGCGATGCGAGGGACCGCCAGATCAGGATCGGGATCAGCAGCGAGAACACGATGACGTCCTTCAATGCGCTGCTCTCGAAGGATGCGAAGCTTTCGAGGATGCCGACGCCGACGGCGCCGATCGCGGCTCCCGGATAGCTCGTCATGCCGCCGACGATGGCGCCGACGAAGGCCTTGAGGCCGATCAGGAAGCCGGAATCGTAGAACACCGTGTTGACCGGCGCGATCAGGATGCCTGATACGCCGGCCATGAGGGAGCCCAGGAGATAGGCGATCGTGCCGGCGCGCTCCGGTCGTATTCCCATCAGCCGCGAGCCGGTCCGGTTCACGGCTGTGGCGCGCAGGGATTTGCCGACCAGCGTGAAGTCGAAGAAGAGATAGAGCAGGCCGCTGAAGACGAGCGCTGCGATCACGATCAGCAAGGTCTGGCCCGAAATCAGGACGCCGGCGAACTCCGTCGAGAAGGAGGTCAGCGGCTCGGTGCGGACACCTTCGGGGCCGAAGAACAACAGACCCAGTCCAACCAACGCAAAATGCAGCGCCACCGACACCGTCAGCAACAGCAGCACAGTGCCGTCGGCGATCGGGCGGAAAACGATCCGATCCAGTAGCGGGGAGATGGGCATGATCAGCATCAGAGCGAGCACGAGTCTGACCGCCAGGGGAGGATCCATGCGCATGACGAGCCAGGCTGCGCCGACCACGGCGAGCGGAAGCGCGAGATAGAAGGACAGCGCGCGCGGCAGAAGTCGGAGCTCGCCGGAGCGCGCAAGGGAAATGATCTCGATCAGGGCTGCGAGACAAGCCAGGATGACAACCAGTGCCCCTGTCCCCGGAAAGCGATTCGCATCGAGGGCCGCGAGCGTCAGCGCGGTGAACGCCGCGATGTCGCCGAAGGGGATGAAGATGACCCGCGTCACCGTGAATATGAGGACAGTTCCGATCGCCACGAGTGCATAGACCGCGCCGGTGGCGATGCCGTCGATCGCAAGGATGGCTGCGATATCGCTCGTCATTGAGACGCTATTCCCCCTTCTGCTTTGTCCGCCCCGTGGTCCTCTCTTACGGCGCGTACTTCCAGGCCCCGCCGCTCAGCCGCACGACGACGAGCGAGCGCTCATCGACGCCGGTCGCAGAACCTGGTTTGAAGTTGTAGACGGCATGCACGCCCGGCAGCTCCTTGGTGCTGAGGATCGCGTCCCTTAGTGCGGTGCGGAATTCCACAGTGCCGGGTTTTGCGGATTTGAGCGCGCGCTCGGCCGCTTTGGAGAAGATCAGCCAGGCGTCGAAGGAGTAGGCCGAGAAGCCGTCCGTAGTCGGCATGTTGTGAGTCTTCTGGTAGATCGCGCGGAAATCCAGCGCTATCTTCTTGGCAAAGTGCTCGTCTGGAAGCTGCTCGGCGACGATTACCGGACCCGCGGACACCTGAATGCCGTCGGCAGCCTTGCCGCCGACGTTCACGAAATCCGGATTGACCAGCGCGACCGTGCCGTAGGTATGACCCTTGAACCCCCGCTCGGCAAGGCTGAGCAGGGGAAGCGCGCCTTGCGTGCCGGAGCCGCCGTCGAGCACCGCGTCCGGCCGTGCGGCCATTACCTTGAGGATCTGTGCGGTGACCGAAGTGTCGGTGCGGGCATAGCGTTCGTTGGTCTGGACCTTGATGCCGTCGGTCGTCTCGGCCGCCTTGGCGCCGTTGTAGACGAGGTCGCCCCATGCATCCGAGAAGCCGATATAGCCGATATTTTTCATGCTATCGCGTTTCATGCGATCGGCGATGATCTTGACGAGCAGGGAAGCCGGCTGCGGCACCGAGACCACCCACTGCTCCGGCGAGTCCGGCAACTTGGCGATCGGCGAGACCGCGATCATCGGCACCTTCAATTCGCTTGCCACTGCCGCCATGGCGATCGTCGAGGGCGCGGTTGCCGTGCCGATCAGCAGGTCCACCTTCTCTTCTTCAACCAGCTTGCGCGCGTTACGCGTCGCAGCTGACGGATCGGATCCGTCGTCGAGCTGGATCAGGCGGATGGTCTCCCCATTGACTGACTTCTTGTATTCGTAGGCTGCGTTGATGCCCCGACCGTAAGGGATGCCGATCGAGGAGCCGTTGCCGCTCAGCGAGGTGACAAAGCCGATGGTGATGTCGGCCCGCGCCGCCGGCGCGGCGACGACGCCGGCCACAAGTGCCAATAAGCTCAGGGTCTTGCGCATTGCCTTCTCCTGCGTTGATTTAGGTGTGAATGACCGGAAGCTGCCGGGCCTGAGCCCGGACTCCGAACGAGCTGATCGAAAACGTTGCTGCAGCGCCGATCATCGGCGCGACTGAGAAGAGTTTGTCTGGTGCGCGGCGCAATCATGCCGACGCTTGCCGTTGAAGGTCTGCGCTGCTGCGCGAATTCCGCCCGTACCGCGAAAGCGCAGACAATGCGATGGCAGGAGCGCGCAGCGCCACCGAAGGCACTGCCGCCGGTCGTCCAGCTCCAAAGACTGCCCACACGATCAAGTCTCTCAAGAACGGTGCCCTGCAACATCATTGTCAGGTGGCTAGGGTCGGCTGGCGAAGTATTACTTAAAGCCTAAAGTATATTCGGCGGGCGCGTCAACAGCATGTGATGGCCGTCTTCAAAAAAATGCTGGTGCATACAATTCTGGCAGTATGAGCCAATTTGTTGGCTTTCTTGTCCCTCAAAATGGGCATGCCCGCTACGGGGTGCTGGACCACTCGCTTGGGTGCGCCGCGCACATTTGACGGACCAATTAGTTTATGATTGAAATATTCGTATCGACAGTCCGGCTGCCGATCCTCCAATACCCGCTCGAGGAAAAGGACGATGCGCATCTTCTGGCAAAGCTTCGTTGATGCGAGTGTGAACGCGCCCTACATGGCGCTCCTGTCGGAATACCTCAACAACATCGCGGCGCAGGGCACGACGGTCCATGTCGAGGGGATCTCGCCGCCGGATCGGGAGTTCGGCAGGCTTGCCGAATTGCGCTGTGCCGTGCAGGCCATCGACAACGGCATCGCGGCGGAGGAGCAAGGCTTTGATGCCTTTGTCATGGGGCATTTCCAGGATCCGGGTCTGTACGAGCTTCGCGCGACGCTCGATATTCCCGTGGTCGGGACGGGCGAGGCGACGCTGCTTGCCGCCTCGCAGCTCGGCCGGCGGCTCGGTCTGGTCACGCTCGATCCCGTCTTCGAAGTCTGGCACTACGAGCAGGCCGAGCGTTACGGCCTCGGCGATCGTGTCGTTCACGTGACGGGCCTCGGTTGCAAACCCGAGGATTTCGTAAGTGCCTTCGCGGGCGATCGGGCCGCGCACGCCCGCATGATCGAGGATTTCGTCGCCTGCGCGTTGCCACTCGTCGAGCGCGGTGCCGACGTCGTGATTCCAGCCGGTGTGTTGCCCGGCCTGCTGATCGGGCGGGAGCACGGCCTGAAGGTCGGGCACGCGCCAGTGGTCAACTGCGCGGCGGTGGCGCTGAAGAGCGCCGAGATGTGGGTGCAGCTCAGGCGCCTCACCGGCACCGAGCCAAGCCGCGGGCCCAGCTTCAAGCGAGCCAGCGCCGTGGCGCGCAACGATTTCCGCGCGCTGCTCGCGCGCAACGGCGGCTAGCGCTGCATGCACTGGTCCTTGGAGAAAACGCGATGATGACGCCTGAGAAGATCCTGTACGAAACCGAAGTCACCGCTACGGGAGGCCGCGACGGCAAGGCCGCGAGCGCCGACGGGCTGCTGTCGGTGTCGCTGTCGCTGCCGAAATCGCTGGGCGGCCCCGGGGGCGAGGGCACCAACCCGGAGCAGCTCTTTGCGGCCGGCTACGCCGCGTGCTTTCTTGGTGCGGTCAAGCTCGTGGCGCGCACCAGGAAGGTCGTGCCGGCTGACGAGCCTTCGGTGACCGCGAAGGTGGCGATGGGGCCCGTGCCCGTCGGGTATGCGTTGGCCATCGAACTGAAGGTCAGTCTGCCCGGCGTGGAGAGGTCGGTCGCGGAAGCCATTGTCGCTGGCGCGCACGAGCGCTGCCCCTATTCAAACGCGACTCGCGGCAATATCGACGTGAAGCTGACGGTGATCTGAGGCGGATGGACAAGGCAGGCGAGCGTTGACGACTTCGCTGCGTACACCCTATGACGGCATCGTGATGGCGGCTCCCGTCACGATACCCTATGTGCGCTACTCCATCGATAGCGCGCAGTGGTGGATCGGTCGCGCCTTGAGCGCGCTCGTTGCGCAAGCCGGCATAAAAGTTTCCGACATCGATGGTCTCTGCGTGTCCAGCTTCACCTTGGGGCCTGACAGCGGGATCGGACTGACGCAGCATTTCGGACTTTGCGTGCGATGGCTGGATACGATCCCGCTCGGTGGCGCCAGCGCGATCGCCGCGTTGCGCAAGGCGGCACGGGCGGTGCAGGCGCGCGATGCCGACATCGTCGCCTGCGTTGCAGGCGACACCAACCATGTCGATTCCTTCCGCTTGACGCTCGAGAATTTCTCCCGCTTCAACCAGGATGCGGTCTATCCCTACGGTGCGGGCGGTGCCAATTCGAGCTTCGCGCTGATTGCGCGCAACTACATGCGGACTTTCGGCGTCACACGCGCGGACGTTGGCAGGATTGCGGTCGCCCAACGCGCCAATGCCTTGCGCAATCCGCACGCGCTGATGAAGACGCCATTGTCGATCGAGCAGTATCTGGCAGCGCGTCCGATTTCCGATCCCATTCATCTATTTGATTGCGTCATGCCCTGCGCCGGCGCCGAGGCCTTCCTCGTGATGCGGGATGAAACCGCGGCATCGCTTGGATTGCCGGCCGCAAGACTGCTGTCGACCATCGAGCGGCACAACGCTTTCGCCGACGATCCGATGCAGGTGCGGGGCGGCTGGGCGATCGATATCGGCGAGCTCTACGCGATGGCGGGCGTAAAGCCGGACGATCTCGATATCGTCCAGACCTATGACGACTATCCCGTCATCACGATGATGCAGTTCGAGGATCTTGGCTTCTGCGGCAAAGGGGAGGGGGCCGAGTTCGTGCGTCAGCACGATCTCACCATCGACGGCGACCTTCCGCACAACACGTCGGGCGGACAACTCTCGGTCGGCCAGGCCGGTGCAGCCGGCGCCTATCTGGGTCTCGTCGAAGGGCTGCGGCAGGTCCTGGGAACCGCAGGGCCGACGCAGGTCAGGGATGCAGATCTCTGCCTGGCCTCCGGCTTCGGTATGATCAACTATGATCGCGGTCTTGCGTCCGGCGCCGCAATCTTTGCCGGGACTTCGCGATGATCGATCCGATTGAACCGCCACGGCGCAAGAATCCGCTGCTACGGACGCGCCTGCCGACGTCGCCGCCGCGAGCGCGCAGCAGGACGTCGCACGGCTTCGCGCGCGCGGCTGCCGAGGGGCGCTTCATGCTTCAGCGCTGCGAAGGCTGTGGCGCCTTCACCTATCCGGCGCGAGAGGCGTGCCCGTCCTGTCTGTCGGCCGCGCTCGTTTTCGTCGACGCGCCTCCGCGCGGCTTGCTGCTGGCTGAGACCACGGCGCACGTGCCGAGCGATGTCTACTTCCGCGAGCGGGCGCCTTGGCGCATCGGGCTCGTCAAGATGGATTGCGGCCCGACCATCGTGGCGCATCTCCACGGCGACTGTGCCGAGGGTGCTCCCGTCCGCGTGTCGTTCCAGCTCGACAAAAGCGGCCAGGCGGTGGCCTTTGCTCGACCCGAAGGGGATACCCCCAACATGGCAGACGACAAGCAGTGGCGTGAATTGACCGCCGATCCGAGGTTTCGACGGGTGCTCGTGACCAATGGCCGCAGCGCAATCGGCCGGGAGGCTGCCTTGGCGCTCAAGGTCGCCGGCGCCAAGACGGTATTCGTCGGCATCGCAGAGCCATGGCGGCCGTTTGCCGGCGAGAAGCTCTTGCAGGGGCAGGACGGGATCGAGCTCGTATCGCTCGACGCCGCCGATGAAAAGTCGACCAGAAACCTCGCCGCTGACATCGGCGGCAAGGTCGACATCCTCGTGAACACGACGGACTATGTGAGGCCGGGCGGTCTATTGGATCGCAGGGGCACGAGCATCGCGCGCGACGAGGTCGACCAGGCTTATCTCGGCTTCATCAATCTCGCGCAGGCCTTTGGTCCCATCATGCGGATGCGCGGAGCAGACGGCATCAACAACAGCGTCGCCTGGGTCAATATCCTCTCGGTCTATGCGCTGGCCAATTGGCCCGCATTCGGTGCCTATTCGGCTTCCCAGGCCGCCTGCCTGTCGCTCTCGCACTGTCTTCGTGCCGAACTTCGGCCCGGCGGCATCAGGATGATGAACGCCTTCACCGGCCCCGTCGACACCGAGTGGTTTCAGACCGTGCCACCGCCGAAGGTGGCGCCGCGTGCAATCGCGCAGGCGGTCGTATCCGGGCTCAAAGGCGGACTCGAAGAGATGTATGTCGGAGACGTCGCCGAGGAGATCCGGCAGCGCCTTGCGGCCAATCCGAAAGCGCTCGAACGCGAGCTCGACCGCTAAGCGGCCCATTTCGATCAACCTGGAGGGTGCGACAATGCAAGGCAAGGGTCTGCAAGGCAAGGCTCTTCTGGAACTGGCGGGTGCGATCGCTTCGGACGCGGTGCGGGTCGTCGACCTGAGCTTCACGCTCAATCCCGACTTTCCCGTAATCGTGCTACCGCCCGAATTCGGCCAGGCGGCCCCGGTGCGCATCCAGGAGATCTCGCGCTATGACGCGCGCGGCCCAGGCTGGTACTGGAATAACGTCACCTTCGGCGAGCACACCGGCACGCATTTCGACGCGCCGATTCACTGGTTCACCGGCAAGGACCTTGCCAACAATGCAGTCGATACCATGCCGCCCAAGGACATGATCGCGCCGGCCTGTGTCATCGACTGCTCCGCGCAGGCGGCGCAGGATCCGGACTTCCTGCTCACCGTGCCGATCGTCGAAGCCTGGGAAGCCCGGCACGGGCGGATTCCTTCGCGCCAGTGGGTCCTGCTGCGGACCGACTGGTCCAAGAAGGGCTGGCGCGACTATTCCAGTCTCAGGGACGACGGCGCGCACACGCCGGGTCCAGACGCGGCCGTCATGAAGTGGCTGGTGGAGGAGCGCGGCATCATCGGCTTTGGCACCGAGACCATCGGGACCGATGCGGGACAGGCCGGACATTTCGAGCCGCCTTACCCCGCGCATCACTTCCTCCACGGCGCGGGCCGCTACGGCCTGCAGTGCCTGTGCAACCTGGATCAGCTCCCCGCCACCGGCGCCGTCATCATTGCTTCCCCGCTGAAAATCCAGAACGGTTCCGGCAGCCCGCTGCGCGTGATCGCGCTGGTCTCCTCGACCTGAAACGCGCGCATGGCGCTTGCCCCGACCGACGCGAACCACGAAAGACAGGTGCCATGATCTCGATGAAATCACTGCTCGGCTCCGCGCTGCTGATTCTGGCCGTGCCTCAGGCCGCGCAAGCCGATATCCTTGTTGGCTTCGTCACCGGTCTTAGTGGGCCGGTATCCTCGATCGGCATTCCGAACGCGAAGGGGATTGCCGCAGGAGAGACCTATGTCGGCGAGATCGGCGGCGAGAAGGTGCGCGTCATCCAGCTCGACGACGCCTCCGATGCCACTGCTTCGGCGCGTAATGCGCGCAAGCTCGTCGAGCAGGAGAAGGTCGATATCCTGATCGGAACGTCGGGCGCGCCGCAGACGCTGGCGATGGCGACCGCCGCGATCGAGATGAAGGTGCCAATGATCGCTGTGTCTCCGATCGCACCCGTTCCGGCCGGCGAGGGCGGACCCCGGGTCGTGCAGACGCCGCAGCCGATGCCGCTCCTGGTCCAGGGCATCGTCGACCATATGAAGGCGCACGGAGTGAAGATGGTCGCCTTCATCGGATTCTCGGATGCGCTCGGCGATCTCTTGTACGATTCGCTGTCTCAGAGCGCCAAGGCGGCGGACATCAAGGTCATCGCCAACGAGCGCTACGCCAGATCCGATTCGTCGGTGACCGCGCAGGTGCTGCGCGCGCTTGCGGCGCGTCCCGATGCCATCATGCTCGGTGGCACCGGAACGCCGGGTGCGCTGCCCGCCATTGCCTTGTCCGAGCGCGGGTACAAGGGGCCGCTCTACGGCAACAACGGAATGATCAGCGCCGATTTCCTGCGCCTCGCCGGCAAGACCGCCAATGGCATCATCTGCCCCACCGGGCCGGTGATCGCGGCCGAACAGCTTCTGGCGAACAATCCGATTCAGAAGGTCTCCTTGGCCTACCGGACGGCCTACGAGAAGGCGAACGGCGAGATGCCGACCGACTCGTTCTCCTCCTACTCCTTCGATGGCTGGGTGGTCTTTGTCGATGCCGCCAAACGCGCGATGGCAGCCGGTGCCAAGCCGGGCTCGCCGGAATTCCGCAGTGCGCTGCGCCAGGCGTTGTTCGCCACCAAGGAGGTCGTGGGAACACAAGGGGTCTACAACTTCACACCGGCGGATCGGCACGGCGTTGATGATCGCTCGCGCGTCCTCGTTCAGATCGAGGACGGGAAGTACAAGCTCCTGCCTTGATGGCTAGGGCGCCTAGTCGAACTGGATTTGACGGAGCAGTGAATGCAGGACAAGACCGCCGGGCAAGCCGGACAGCAGCAGGCGGTGCCGGCCTGGGCGCGCGTGGTCGAACTGTTTCCACCTTCTGACCGGGTGCTCTCGACCATCCTCGCGCGGCAGGCGGAGCGCTATGGCGATCGCGTCCTGCTGGTCGCCGGACAGACCCGCTGGACCTATGCACAGGCTGCGACGATCGCGGCGGCATCGGCGCAGACGTTGATCGAGGCCGGCATCAAGCCGGGAGACCGGGTGGCGTTGATGTGCTCGAACCGGCCGGAGTTTCTTCAGATCTATCTCGGCTGCGCCTGGCTCGGGGCCATCGCGGTGCCGATCAACACGGCGCTGCGCGGGCTGCAGCTCGCGCATATTTTTCGCAACTCGCGCCCTGCGCTGCTCGTTGCCGAGGCCGGGTTTCTGGCTGCGATCGAGGCTGTCGGTGCGGACGCCGACCTGCCGCCGCTGGTATGGACGATCGGCCCCGTCGCGGAGACGCGAAGGATCGCTTCGGTGCCGTTGCCCGCTCTTGGGCCCGGAGCGGCGGCTGGTGCCGTGCGTCCGGGTGATGCTGTCGCCATCCTCTACACGTCAGGCACCACGGGGCCGGCAAAGGGCGTGTGCTGTCCGCAAGCGCAGCTGTTCTGGTGGGGCGTTTGCTCTGCGCGGGCACTCGGCATCCGGGACGGAGACATACTGTTCACGACCCTGCCCCTGTTTCACACCAATGCCCTCAACGCGTTCTATCAGGCCGTCTTGAATGGATGCACTTACGTGCTGGAGCCGAAATTCTCCGCATCAGGCTTTTGGGCCGCCGCGCGAGCCCACAATGCGAGCGTCGGCTATTTGCTCGGCGCCATGGCCTCCATGCTCTTGGCACAGCCTCGGACGGAGGAGGATACCGCGCATCGCGTTCGCGTCGCTTTGGGTGGCGGCGTCCCGCCGCAGGTCCAACGGCCATTTCTCGAGCGGTTCGGCGTGCCGCTCGTTGATGGCTATGGATCGACAGAGACCAATTTCGTGTTCGCCGGCCCAATCCCCTCCGACCGTCCAGGGACCATGGGGCATCTGGCCGACGGCTTTGAGGCCCGGATCG
Source organism: Bradyrhizobium sp. 142 (assembly GCF_023074015.1). Lineage (NCBI taxonomy): Bacteria > Pseudomonadati > Pseudomonadota > Alphaproteobacteria > Hyphomicrobiales > Nitrobacteraceae > Bradyrhizobium > Bradyrhizobium sp. 142. The sequence continues at coordinate 4,519 of NZ_JADPKQ010000247.1, read as the reverse complement.
TCGATGAAGACGATTCTGAGCTGCCTGACGGACAGGCGGGCGAACTCGTGCTCCGCCACAAGGAACCGTTTGCATTCGCCACGGGATATTTCGGCATGCCGGAAAAGACGGTCGAGGCGTGGCGGAATCTCTGGTTTCACTCCGGCGATCGCGTCGTCAGGGATGCGGACGGACATTATCGCTTCGTCGATCGCATGAAGGATTCGATCCGCCGACGCGGCGAGAATGTGTCCTCTTGGGAAGTCGAGGAGCTCATCCTCTCGCATCCCGCCGTCGCTGCGTGCGCCATCTATCCGCTGCCGTCTGAATTGGGCGAGGATGAGGTTGCGGCCGCGCTCCTGCTGAAGCAGGGGCAGTCGCTCCAGCCCGCCGACATCATCAGGCATTGCGAGGGCCGGATCGCGTATTTCGCAATTCCGCGCTATGTCCGCATCATGAGCGAGATGCCGCTGACGGAGAACGGCAAGATCAGGAAGGGTGCGCTGCAACAGGCCGGCGTGACAACGGAGACCTGGGACCGTGAAGCCGCCGGCTTTCGGGTTCGGCGCTAATCGTCACGTCCGTTCGCGATGTTGAAGGGCATTCCTCACGGCGCCCTTGACGTCATCGAGCGCGCCGACCAGGCCATCGAGGCGGTTCTCGGGGAATTCGGCCAGCAATTCGGCAAGCCAGGCGCCATGACTCTTCGCCATTCGCCTGAAGGTCTTTCGGCCTTCGACCGTCATGCATATGATCTGTACGCGCCGGTCCAGGTTCGACGGCGTGCGGGTGATATAGCCATCCTCGACCAGGCGATCGACGATCGGCGTCAGGTTTCCTGCCGATACCATCAGCCGCTTGGGCAGTTCCCCCAGCACCAATCCGCTCGGCTCCCGATCGAGCTGAGCGAGAACGTCGAAGCGCGGCATCGTAAAGTCGTATTCCTCGCGAAATCGGCGCCGCAACTCCCCCTCGATCAGGGACGTGCAGGCCAGAAGGCGGAGCCAGAGCCGCGTGTGAGCCCGGTACGCGGCCTCCGCATCGGCCGCGTTCTTGCTGGAAGCCGGTGGGGACTCCTTCGCGAGTGCCAAATCAAATCTCCTGGCCCTCGTGGGGTTTGAAGGCGCAATTTTGTGAACCTGCAACAGAATAGTTCGTGCCAAAACTAAATTCAAGGCCAGCTTTGATCACGCAGGGACGTCCTGCTCGGACGCAAAATTTGCTTAATTTCCTGGTCTGTTTCTCTGTACTCAACGTCGGATAATTATTCGTCGATACCGCTCATTAGGCGATCCCCAGAACGAGGATATAGTTTAGGCGTAAAGTAATTTGACCAGAATCAAAGGGAGGAGATTGCACTCGAAATTGCCAGCCGATGCAAAACGGGGGTTTGGCGCATCAGCGACATGCGCCAACAGGACGCGCGTGGGAGGCAGGGCAACAGAGATAACCGGCGGGCGCGGTCAGATGGCCGCGTACCGATTTGGCACCGACGGAGCGCCCCATTGAGCAACCCCAATACTCGCCTGCACCAAACTGGGAGCCGAACAGTTGATCAATAGGTAGTCTTAACCGATCGCAAGCTCAGGGACAACATAAATTCAATTGAAATTTCAGATTTAATCGCGTTTAATATAAAATGAAAATTAAAATGGTATTTCAGGGTTTGGGATCATGCCTCGTTCTCCGTCCATCGTGCCCCATGCAGATCCAGGTGACGTCTATCTTGTGCTCGAGGATTTTGGAGGTGGGCTCGGACGCGCCTGGAGCGAAACCTCCGAGGACGACACGGGTCGAGCGACGTTGATGCGCCAGATAATGGAAGGCCAATACAAGCATCCTGCGCGGATCGTGGTCTTCAACACGGCAGAGGGATGGTCGCGTGATGTGACCGTGGAGATTGCTGATGCACTGCGCCGCTGCTTTGTCGAGTTCGACGACGTTGCCCCAGCCGCGTTGGAATTCATCGAGAGAGTAAGAAGGAATTGATTGTGGTGGCCTGCTCGTGCCTCAGTTTGCGCTGATCTCACAAGTTTATCAGAGACGAGGATGATGAGCGGCAGTACGAACGAACAAGCTAGGCGGCGGGGTGTGAGACAACTGCCTGCTGCGAAATAAGACCAACCCGTTATCTGTGTTTGGAGTTGCCATGTCGGTGGGTTGTGGTCGCGCTGTTGAATGGGACGGAAAGGTCCTGACAGGTTGGGTGGTCGTAAATGGCGTGGCTACCAAAGTGACTGCGGACCGAGCGACTATCCATGCGTGTGCCGCAGGGTTTAGCGATGCGCTTACCTGGGAGATTGATCGCTTTCGGACGGAAATCTTTGAAAAGCTGATGCCATTCTTCGTTCGCCAGAATAGCTGATGGTAAGCTATGACCTCGCCGCGTGTTCGGGATTTTCCCGCAGCGGTTCTGATTGACAACGTCGGACGCCTTCTTCTCCATCCGCGAGATGACAAGCGTGGCATCGCGCAGCTGGAAAGACTTCATTTTTCGGTGGCTGAACGAAAGAGGGCGAAACGCCCCTCCATACATCGTTGCGAAATCGCTGAAGTGATCGGCGTAACGCTCTCGCCAGGATGTAGCCGAAGGGCGACCCCAAGGGCATTCAGTTGTTCGACCTCCACCTCCATCCGAACTCCTCATGCGGAATCGTTGCCGTGATCTCGGCGTCATTGCCGGCCGACAGGCGCCAGGCCGCCACCCCGAAGCACAAGGTCAGGGTCAGGGCGAGGGCAAGCATAAGCATAGAGACGAAATGGCTCACGCGCGTGTACCCGCAAGAATCTGAAACCAGCCGAGAACGTGCACACCGGCCCGATTCGGAAAATGCAGACGACCTGACCCATCGGCGGTTTTCCCCGTCCTTACGCGGGGCCAAGAGCGCTCACGATCCCGATCGTGATCGGAACGAGCGCGACGACCGCCCACAAAGCGGGCGAGCTGGAGGACAGGCCAATGACCAGTATCAAAACACCGACACCCACGAGGGCCGCTGAGATTGCGTAGGCGACTGCCTTTTCCATTTGTCGATCCACGAACAACAAAGGATCGGTCGCACAAGCAGGACTCGGGGCGGACCGAAACGTTCCTTACGCTGAAGAGACACGCGCGATATTCAGAATCGATCAGGATGGGGCGGCGATCCGCTGCGAGCCTGATTTAGTATGGCCGTAAAATTCTATTTAATTGAGTTTTGCAACCTAATTCCGCCAAATTGCAAGACGCTTTCTGCGCGCTGGGGGCAGGGCTATCAACCCGGAGACCTGCATGTTCAGTCGAGTAGTAGTAGCTTTAGTGTTCGCTTTTGCGACCTCCATTTCTTCGGAAGCACGCCCTTTGCGCGCCGCTCCTCCACCTGAATGCAACGTGATTATGCCATGCGACTTTTCATCTTCGCTGGCGCAGGCGCAGAGATACACGGGACCGGCACGGCGCCTGCAGCGAAGTGCTGTTGCTAGCCTACGGATGTCCGTGGCCAGCTCAGAAAGCTCAAGGATTGAGATCGTCAGCGGTCGCCCGGCCGGTTGCCCTCAATCGTTCTGTGGATGTGGTGCGGCAATACGAGTGTTTGGTCGCGTAGTACCTGAACTGAACCTCGCAGCCAATTGGCTGCGCTTTCCCCGCACCTCGCCAGCACCGGGAATGGTTGCCGCGCGACGTGGGCACGTCTTCGTCCTGGAGCAGCACATCGCCGGTGACATCTGGAAAGCGTACGACGCCAACTCAGGCGGGCACGCAACTAGAATTCACCCGCGCTCCCTGAGAGGGTACACCATCGTCAACCCTCATGCAGCCTAGCGCCATCGCGCAGCGTTCTCATTAGGTTTTTCTCGCCGCGTTCCGGAGCATCCGGCTCGCAGCTCCTGCTCAAAAACTGGGCCGCAGTGGGATTCGCTGCGGCCCTGAAGTCACAACGTGATTGAACGAAGCCGCTGGGCGCGGCATTGAAGTTGTTGCTGGAGTGGGAGTGCCAACAACCTTCCTGCCATTGGCAGGCGGTGCTTCGACCGGTGCAGTCGGATCAACAATGATAGCAACCAACAGCATCTCGACACTTCCAAGGGACGATGCCGGGGCACCTTTCTGGAACTCCGTCGCACTCGTTGAAGGCTGTTACCGGGCCTCTCGCGCCAGGGTTGTCACGAGTGACTTTTCCGCAACGCCTAACCCATTGACAGCACGTAAAGTCGGCAACCTACTTTCCCCGTTTTGCAACGTCCGTGCCATATCGCGTAAGTTGTGCGTGCATTTGAGCCTGGCGACCGTCGAAGGTCATCGGCCTTGAATCTCGCCCGTTGCTCGGGCGTGGCAGCGGCTCGTTCAATCCGGCTTCTATGAGGTCGCACGCTACTGCGGCGCGACAATCAAGATGGGAATCCCGCGACAATCAGGATGAGAATGCGCCGCTGCCGGGGTGACGAAGGGAGGGCGTAGCCCGACCGGAGTTACCCCGGCAGCGGCGTCGACGCCCGGAGGGGCCTCATTTGGCGGTAACGGCGGCTGGTAAGGGATCGGTTTTCTCATTCGAGAGGACCC